>WFXF01000073.1 GCA_015490755.1 Gammaproteobacteria bacterium | reverse complement strand
CGGGAGGCTTGTTGGTATCAACCGGTTTGTTGACCGTAACACTCACCTGACCTGTTGCTGTTCTTTTACCGTCACTTAGCACATAACTAAAAGTATCGTTGCCTGTGAAAGCAGCATTCGGTGTATAAACCAGGTTATTACCACTTCTGGCTACATTGCCATTAGAGCCTTGACCAAACGATTGAATACTCAGCGTATCACCATCTGGATCACTGTCATTGCCTAGCACGTTAATCGTAACTGCTCTGCCTTGTAGTGTGGTCGCACTATCATTTTGAGCTACCGGAGATTTGTTAACAATAACTTGCTCTCTGACCGTAACATTAACCCTGCCCGTATCATTATCGCCATTTCCATCACTGACGACATAATTGAAACTGTCATTTCCACTGAAACCAACTTTTGGAGTATAAGTGAATGTACCGTCACCATTATTAACGACTGTACCACCTTCAACTGACATACCATCAGCACTTTCGATACTTAAAGTATCACCATCAGCATCCGTATCATTTGCCAATACATTACCAGTAGTTACTGCCGTATTGTAATCAGTACTGACACTGTCATTCACAGCAACAGGCGCTTTATTCTGAGCTTCCAGCTCAAACAGATAAGCTGCGCCTGCTGTTCTTTGAACTCGCTCAGGGCCTGCATTTGCTCGCATCGCCCCAGCCATGATAAAGCTTTCACTACCATCAACTGTGACACTGAGACCAAACTTGCTGTCCGCTTCTCCATCAGGGTGGTTCAACCGGCCTTGCTCTGTCCAGTTGTTCCCAGACCGGGTAAACAGGTAGATCGCTTCAGCTCCGGTGCTTTCAAAGTTAGAAGCACCTACGATAGCGGTATCACCCGCAATATCCACGGAATAACCAAAATTATCTGCGGCTTTTGCATCCGATGCGGTCAGCTTGATTTGCTCAGTCCAGTTGCTGCCTGAGCGTGTAAACAGATAGGCTGATCCAGATTTGGAACCTGCATCATCATCTCCATTCGCACCAACCAGTATCGTATTGCCATCAACAGCAACACTGCCACCAAAGTAATCGCTTGATGCACCATCAGCTGCGACCAATAACGCATTATGACTGACATTTGCCCAACCTGACGCGGGCTTGTTATAAACGTAGACACTACCTTGAGAGTTCGATGTACCAAATGCACCAACGACAACTGTATTACCATCTGTATTAACAACCGTTCCGAACCGGTCACGACCACTAAGACCCTGCCCACTCAGTGTTGCCTTATGGCTCCAATTTGCACCGGCTCCATCATAGATGAATACCTCACCTGAGCTTTGGGCAGCTTTTTTCCCTGAAGCACCAACGACAAGTGTGTTGCCTTTTAATGAAACTGAACCTCCAAAAGCTTTTTCTGCACCACCACCCGGTGCCGTCAACTTGACCGTTTCAGTCATCGCGGCAGGCCAACCGCTGGCTGGCTTAACATAAATATAGACCCCTCCGGAATCAGTTCCACCGGAATGGTCGTTTAAGGGCGCACCCAGAACAATCGTATTGCCGCTGATTGATGCGCCCATACCCAATGAATCACCTGGCTCACCATTGGCAGGACCAGAACCATCCGAAGCCGTTAGCTTTGAGACTTGCTGCCAACCTGAAGCAGTGCGCTCATAAACATAAGCAGCTCCCAGGCCATCATAATCTGCAAAAGCGGAAACAACGGCTGTATCACCATCAGAAGATACAACCCAGCCATATGCAGAGCCGGTAAAAGCATCATCTGCAATAAGTTTACTTTGGGAAGAGACGGGAACAGCGCCTATAGCGGCTCCCGATGAAAGAATAAACAGACTTGAAAACAAACCTGAACAATAGAAATGCTTGCGCGATTTCATAATGAGTCCCCTCTTGTAACAACAATGAGAGACAACCCTGTCGGAAAAATTAATCCTTAACGAGCAATTGATACCGTCTTATATTACCCACACGATTAGTTGTGATATGCCTCACTTTTTTACTAAAGTATTAACGGTAAGAATACCATCGGCCAAAATAATTTTTACTTTAGTTTTTTTATTCAACTCACTTTCTATAGCCCCCTAAAATAACATCCAACAAAAATTATAAAAGAACACTCCACAGCCCCAAGCCACTGATTACAATCAACATCCCACCCACAACTTGCTTGAATAATTGATTGTTTTTTAAAATTGCATCATGAAGCTTTAAACCAACCAGATGCCCAATTGCCGCAGCAGGTAACAACATTAATGAAAACTGCCAATTCAACTTCACATCAAAAGCGATAAAAGTACTCATTTTAATGCCAACCAATACAAACCATAAAACAAACAGAGTATTACGAAGCCGCTCAAAAGTAACATTGCGCATAAAGACAGCCACCATCAATGGCGCACCCGTCAGCGACATACCTGCCACATAGCCGCCAAAGAGCAATAACAATCTATCACTCCACTCTTGATTGCTATGAATAACAATATTGAACACCCACACCAATGCATAAAAGAGAGTCGCAGAATAGATGAAGATCACCAACCACTGATTAGGCAAAGTAATCAAACCAAACACCCCGATCAAAGCAGGGGGAACAATAAAAAGGCTGGACTTTTTCAGATAACTCCAATCCACATCATGAAGGCGAGTACGTAATGTTAGAGCGGAAAAAAACAACAGATGCAAACCAATCACTGGCAGCCAGAATATCGGTTGATCATAGATAAACAGCATCAATGGCAACCCCAATGCTGCACCACCAAAACCCAAACCGCTACGCACAAAGCCCGTCCAGATAAAAATTAATCCGATCAAGATCAACTGAGTAGTATTGAAATCAAGGAATAAGTTATTCATGTATTTTACAGGCCGACTATTTATTTTTAATAATTGGGTTAGTATATGTACTGCAATGAGGCTCAGTAGAAAAGAGAGAGTACAATGTCCAACGAAATTGTAACAACCCAATCAAAAACAGTAGCAACCATTGTTTACGCCTTACAAGCAGCCTCTTTTTTCCTGGGCATCACCCTGATTATTGCCGTAATAGTCAATTACGTTAAAAATGATGACGTTAAAGGAACCTGGCTGGAATCACATTTCAGGTGGCAAATACGCACCTTCTGGTTCAGCCTGCTATGGGGAGCCGTTGGTTTCATCACAATATTCATTGGAGTTGGGTATTTGATTTTAATAGCCAATACGATCTGGCTTATTTATCGAATCGTTAAAGGTTGGCTGCGATTAAATGATGGGCTACAAATGTATCTCTGACACCCTAACCAAAACGAGATAACTAACCCATTTTTACAAAGCAGTTTCCATAATTAATAGCTGCGCTATCTTGCGGAAACACTATAAATCACGCAGTCCATCAGAGGGTTCGACACGTGAAACCCGATAACCCGCCAGAGCCGATGCAACAAGCGCTGCACCGACTGTTAGCAAACCCGCAATCAAAAAATGGCTCGGTAAAAGACGGCAGATTGATCCACCAATATTTAATAAGTCTACCAACAATAGATTGATACTTGTCTCCACAATCAAATAAATCACGCAAGCCAGCAACCAGCCTAAAATACCGGTAAAAATTCCTTGTAACGTTGGAAACCAGACAATACTTCCAGTACGCAATCCAACAAGCCTTAAAATACTAAGCTCTTTTCGTTTTCGGTCAACATTCGCCCATAAGCTCGCACCTAACGAAAAAGAGGCTCCTGTGATGCCGATCAATGCAATCACCCAAAATAAAATTGAAAGGTTCTTATCAATATTCTGAACTACTTCAATGTCTGCTGTTTTAGCTCGCACTTCCAGCCCCTGGTTATATAAATCTCGCTGTAATGGGGCAACATCGTAAATAGAACGGGCATAGAGACGATACCCTGGAAATAGACGTGGTTCGTATGCAATCTCCCCCTCCAGCCAACCCAGCTCAGGAACTGCATATCCATCACGAAACTTCTCTGTTGCCACAACAATATCCAATGATACAAATGCACCATCACGACTAAACAAAGCTTCATTATTAATTGCTGTCACAACCATTTCCATATGAACTCGTTCACGCTTTCCTTGATAGCGACGATGCAAGCTCCCGTCTATTTTATCCCCCACAGAAACATCGAGTTTACGTGCTGCGGATGCACTTAAAACAACAGCTTGCAACCCTTCTGGTGGTATAATTGATTCGCCCAGCAGAGGATCACCCTTTGCTGAGGGGATCAGTTCAACCGAGATGATACTTCCTCCTGACAAACGTTGTAACTGCATGGTTGCTGACAGGGTACGAGTTCTGGGAATAATGAAAGCGACATCAGGCCTGGCAGCCATTTCAGCAAACCAATCCAATCCAAAACGACCACTTCCGACTGGGCGAATTTCCTGATTCTGAGGATCTTCTACAAGTTGGTTCACCATGCTGCTGACAACACCAAACTTTAGACCGAACAGTATCATCATCGGCGCTAATACCGCCGCCAGGGCGAGTACAAAGCAACTGGAAAGCCGCCATTCATACAGGTAGTCTTTTAGTGCAAGCCATGCTACATGACGCATCTGATGGATACCCACTGTCATCTAAAACTACCCTGTAAAAATTGATTCGATCAATGCGCCATCATGGCTATGCTTAAAGGTTTGTTTTAAGCAACGTAATCCTAACTTATCCATGTATTGCCAGTCGTGGCTAGCAATAATCATGGTGATATCCAGCACATCAATCAGTTCGGTCAATAGAGTCATTGTTTTTGCTGCATTCACCGGATCAAGAGATGCTGTCGGTTCATCTGCAAAAACAATCGAGGGGTGATGGGCTAATGTACGTGCTATAGCGACACGCTGCCGCTCACCGACTGAAAGAGCTCCAGGCAATTTATCCAGCTGCCGCTTAATTCCCAAAACATCCGCCATGAACTCTATAGACTTGTCATCAGCTACGCCTAACAAAGTACGTGGAAGCATGATGTTTTGCCGAACTGTTAAAAAAGGCAGTAGCCCACCCGTTTGCAAAATATAACCAATATGTTCACGACGCAGATCACTCAACCGGTTCTGGTCATGTTGCCGCCAAATTTTTTTCAGGTCACAAGTTGCCCCTTTGGGTGGTACAAACTGAAATTGTTCGGCACTCGAAGGACTCAATACCATCGCTAAAATATCCAGCAAAGTACTTTTACCACTACCACTTTCGCCAATCAGGGCAATTTTTTCACCTTTGGAAATTTTGAGGTCAGGAATGCGCAGTCGAAACTGTAAATTATTATCAACCCGAGTTTTTACGACCTCTTCAAGGTGGTACAACAATGGCATATTAGAAACTCTGATTATGGCAACATATCAAGTGCAATAGGAAAAACAGAGTCTCCATTAATCGGTCCACCACCTAGTGAAACCCATAAATCAGTATTATCATGCAAGGCACTGTAGTAGTTGATTTTTTCTTCTAATTTATGGATAAATGATAACTGCTGCTTAGCAGACCATGACTCCCAATCATCCAGAGAGAGATTCATAATTTCACCTTTATAGGGCAGACCTTCCATAAATTCACGCATATAGCCCATGTCAGCCAGATTTCCACCATAGCTACTTGTTGCCCGTGTACTACGGCTTGCCGATGCAGGGTCACGACTTAATGATGCAGCCAAACTTTTCAAGTCATTTAAAAAATTTCGGGGAGATATAATGCCATCTTCAGCGGTTTCCAGAACCTTCTTGAGCACAACCTGCAAATCACTCAACTGATTACGTGTTAAAAGAATCCTTACATCCAGCGCAGGTACTTCCGGGTGACGAAAATCACGATCGACTAGCCATGCATTAAACAAGCTGGGCACTTTCACTCCCTTTTGACGCTGTAAATAGCGCATCCTAAGCGCATAACCCAGTGTCGCCACTTTATCCTGAAATGAAGTAAATTCAACATTTCCAGCATGTTGAGTAGGTTGCACTGGTGATGGTTTACCCGCCGCCGTTGCACGTACTTGCTGGGTAATTTGCTTGGCAGCTGTTTCCAGAACATGTCCAAACTCATTAATATTGCCCATATCAACACCGTAATAAAAATCACCAATGCCAGGGTATCTGGAGAGTGTTTTGTATTGTTTGGCTGCACTGGCATGATTATTTTTTCCACCAGGTGTTAATAGGTGTAACGTCCACAGAGCAATACCATTATCCTCTGCCATCTGGCGTAATGTTTCTGCACCCATTCCTGTTTTTGAGCGCACATCATACCCTCGCCTTGCACCTGCATCAGTAATCACAACCACATAACGTGCTGAAAAACCTTCCCAGTCAATCCCTTCAATAGCTCGTTTGATGCCTGCGTAAGGGTCTTCATTAAAGCCTCGACTGGATACCCTGGCGGGCTGCACATTATCAACCAGACGCAGAAATTGTTCTGCACTTTTTCCTTGCCCCAAATTGGCGTAAAGTCGATCGGTATATTGAAGCCCCGGCACACCTCGCAAACTGTCACGAAAAGCAACCAGACCAAAATTCACCTGATCAGTTAAACCTGCGCTATTAATTTCATCGTAAACTTTACGCACTGCTTCTCGTGTACGGTCAATATAAGGCCCCATTGAACGTGTTGTATCAATCACAAAAACAATGCCAGAACGATATTTGTCATCAGCACTGACTGCTTTAGTGCGTTTTCGTTTGGTTTTTGCCATGGGCACTGTTGCCACCTGTAACATCCGTGCCTGCTCACTCCCTAAATAAATATCTTCATGAGACAAGATTGGCACCAGATAAAAATCATCCTGAATATCTGTATACGATTCGGGCTGAATGGCAACAACAGGTGAATCTGGATCTATATTTCCTTTTTTCGCATCTCTGTAAAGCTTACGGTATTTTTTAAGATCATAATCTTTACTTAATTTTTTCAAGTAATTTCGATCTCGATAGAGCAAAGTACGATCACGCCCCAATGGCTCTCTAAATGAGACTGTCAGAGCTTGATCCCATCGAATAAGTTGCCTGTTTTTAATCCAGCCCTCTGTCTTTCCATGACTTTCAGAACCCACTAACAACCACTCCTCACCTTTCGCCCGAGTGCGTTTATAAACATAAAATACTGAAAAAGGTTCAACATTTGAAAGATATGAGTTTCTTTGTGGTTTTTTATATAAAAGTGCTCCCGGTCTGGCAAGTACACGTTGATAAAGTGATTTTTTACCTGGCAACAATAACGGTTTTCCATTTTGAGAAAAACTTGATTCTGGCGTATTTGCCACCGCTAGCGGTATTTGGAAAGTAGTTCCGATAAAAAGAGAGAGAATAATAGAAAAGGTAACTGGATGATTCATGAATTTGACCTGAAAATTAAAGTTGTTTCCACAAAAGAAGTAAACGTTTTTTTTCTGGCGTATAGTCAGGCATTGATGTCTCTACCCAATGGCGAAGAAATTTTAAACGTGTTGCCGCAATCCGGCTTCCTTTATCTGCTGCCTTTTTGTACCACTTGAAAGCCAATGCAGCATCAGGCTCCTCAATACTGCTGTTTCCTTTCAAAAAACGGTTTGGATCATACATTTCCGCCAAGGCGACAGAAGATTTTATATGCCCTTTTCTAGCAGCAAAATAGTATAGTAGATAGGCATCCATAACCTCTCCACTTTTCGCAAACTGCAAAGCATTATTATAGAGCTCTTCTGGATCAGCACTGCCCTGATCACGAAATCGGCCAATAATACTCCGCGCCTGATCGCCAGGCCTACCTTCAACAGGCAAGGCATTTCGTAGTGAATCACGCACATTGCCAACCTTTTGTGCAATACTGTGATTAACTGAAAACTGTGGACCACCATCATCAGACATCTCTATCCAGGAATCTAACCCTTTATGGCTTCCTTCCAGATATTCATCGCCCACTACATCAGTCACATTCCATCGGCCTGGCTCAACAAAATCAAATGAAAATACTTCTACACCTTTTTGGGGCGTATCCACCTCTTCCACCAACTCATCAGACCAATTTTGCTGCTGCAATAGAACCCCTTCTAATTCGACCTCAGGTTTTGCATCCCCTGTTGCAAACACCTCAGCAATAAAAAACAGGTGAGACACAAAACCACCTAGAATAAAAATGGAGACCCAATTTAGCGGATAAAAAAAATGTAAATACCTTAAAAAATTTTTCATGATGAACCGCCGTAAACCACTCATAAACCAAGCAGGACGCTTAGAACTGAATGAAACTACTAACCTGGATTGGCCACACGATTTGTGAAACCAGCAACTAATTAAAAGCCAGAGATAAAACTGTATTATGTTAGATTAGAAATGAGTGAAATTTAAGAAAAAGTCCGTATAAAACAAAAAAACCAAACATCGCTATAAAATTTGTAACTTGAACCTATATAGTACAGCGAATACAACAATAGTTACAATACTATTTATATTCATGGTAACTTTTATCAATTTTCATTGCCAATACATAAGCAGAACAAATAACCACTCACAATGTCATAATGGAGATAGTTATTCAGAATAAGATATCCAGCTCTCTGTTTTCAAAAGCTCGAAGGATTAATCATGACTCTCCTCTCCTCAATAAAAACAGCTGTAAAAATAATAACCATTATAATAGGGGTAACACTTGTTAATGGCTGCCCTCAACTGGAAGAGCTGACTAAGAACAACAACGAAAAAGAGAGATCTGATACCCAGCAACCAACAGCACCTAAAGGGGCGTTAAAAAACTTTACAACACCAAAAGAGCTTGAAGAACGTATCAAAAAAGGGTTCTCTCAACAATATTCAGGCAATAACTATTTGAGAGAAACAGGTGCTGAAGATACTGCTCTGATTGCAGCCCCAACAACTTTCGCGGGAAAATCTGAAAGCAACGTATCAACGACAAACCTGCAAGTAAGCGGCGTAGATGAAGCGGATCGCATTAAAACTGATGGCCAATACCTTTATGTTACCCAACAATCTATCAATGATTATCGCCACAGACCCATGCTGGCTATCTTAGACGATTCAGATGAAGAGCGTCCTGTAACTGATCCTGACGTGATTAAAGAAAAACCAAAACCTGAACGACCAGCACATATACGCATACTTAAATTTTCAGATCGCTCACAAAGCGCCAAAGAAATTTCTAATATCAGGCTAGGGGCTAATGAGTATGTCACCGGCACCTATCTGCTCACTGAACGTAAAGATTCTCTTTCTGACGTTTTAATTACTATTGGTCAAGATCAAGCCCCTGTTTTTCGTGACTGGTTTGCCAACCCTGGAGTATGGCAATCTGGCAGCACGACAATCAATCTGGTCAGGATCGACAATCCAGCTCAACCTAAAGTTAAAACCACGCTACAGTTTGATGGTTATTTAGTCTCCAGCCGTCGCATAGGTGAAATGCTCTATTTGGTCACACGCTTTAACCCTTACCTTAAAGGATACATAGCCTATCCCACTACACCTGAGGAAGAAGCACGCAATAAAACACTACTGGATGAAACCACTCTTACGGATTTGCTTCCGCAATGGAAGGTCGGAAATACCGAAAAAACAGATTTTTTAAGTGCTGAAAGCTGCTATCTTGCACCCACTCATGATAAAAACGGCAGTGCTGATATTATCAGTATTGTCGCCATTAATCTGACTCAACCTGAAAGCAAACCTCATGCGAGCTGTATGGTTGGCCCCACAGAAACTACTTATGTTTCCATGAATTCAATCTATCTGGCAACCACTCGCTATAATTACAACATTCAACCTGTTTCGGAAATACGCAGCATTATCTACCCACAAGAAGTGACAACAGAAATACATAAATTTTCCTTCACCGACCAAGGCCCTGCATATCGTGGCTCAGGCGTTGTCGATGGACATTTAGGCTGGGAGCAGGACAAAAAGTCATTCCGCATGGGTGAGCATGAAGGTGTACTACGCATTGCAACCTCCCTTGGGGATGATTGGAATGCGACAGCCACAACACGTTTAACGCTGCTACGTGAAACCGAGAAAACGGATACATTAGCACTGGACGAAATTGCTCGCCTGCCAAACAAAGATCGTCCTGAAGCTATCGGAAAACCCGGCGAACGTTTATACGCCACACGCTTTATGGATGATCGCGCTTACCTGGTCACTTTTCGTCTCACCGATCCATTTTATGTGATTAATCTCTCTGACCCGAACGATCCGTTCATTGCCGGAGAGCTAGAAATTCCTGGCTATTCAGACTATCTGCATCCAGTCAATGGCGATCTCATGCTTGGCCTGGGTAAAGATGCTGTTGCTGATACCGCATCAGAATCTGGTGATGGGCGTGGAGCCTGGTATCAAGGGCTAAAATTGGCACTGTTTGATATAGCAGACCCCGCTAATCCAAAAGAGCTTCAAAGTCTAAGTATTGGACAACGAGGCACACACTCAGAAGCACTTGTAGACCATAAAGCATTTACCTGGCTTTCCGCTGATGATGGTAGAGCGCAGCTGGCTCTACCGATCAAGTTAAATGGACAAAGCAATGGTAAACTGTTTGACCCCAAACAACCCTCTAACTGGGCACCGTGGACACATACCGGCCTCTACCTGTTTAATATTAATGACGGTTCACAAGGAGAGCTTGCCTCAATTGAAGAGCAAGGCAAAATGGTTGTAGAAACAGCGGATAACACAGCAAATAGCTATGGATCAACAACTGGGGATCGTGCTGTCATTCGTAATGACGGTGTTCACTATATCCATGGCAATGGTGTCTGGTCTGCAAGCTGGAGTGACCCTGAAGGTACATTGACAGAACGCCAATAGAAGAAATATTTATGTATCAAATATCTGTGTATGTGCCAAAAACACACATCAATAGAGTCAAAACCGCTCTATTTAATGCCGGTGCCGGACGTATAGGCCAATATGATTCTTGCGCCTGGCAAACTCCAGGCACAGGACAATTCAGACCTCTGGCCAGCAGCAATCCGTTGATAGGAACCGAAGGAAAAACCGAACAGATTAAAGAATATAAATTGGAATTGGTTTGCCAGGAAAAATTTATCAAACAGGCTCTTCGGGCGCTCATTGATGAACATCCTTATGAAGAACCCGCGTATCGTGTGTATGAAATAAAAACGATTGATGATTTTTGAGAGAAACCAAGAAACGATCACGAAATAACTTCTTAGAAACGTGCACGGAATAACTTCTGCAACTATGGCGTAGAAATTTTGCTTCGGCTCAAACGATCTCAAGAGGCGCATAGCTGGCCTATGTAACGATTGAGATCGTTTGGGCCGGAGTAAAAGGGCAAGCCAGAGTGCAGAAGTTATTTCGTGAACGTTCCTTATCTCTTTGACAAATAACTTAACGGGTTAACAGGTTTTCCATTTTTTCGTATTTCAAAATAGAGCAATGCCCCCCCAGAAACGGATGTACCCATTTCAGCAACAGACTCACCGCCCGTCACGTAATCACCCTCTTTTACCAAACGCTTTTTATTATGCCCATAAGTGCTTAAAAAGCCGTGTTCATGCTCAATCACAATCAGGTTTTTATAATATTTATCTAAACCATCACCACTATACAGGACTCTTCCAGCAGCCGTTGCTCGAACAGGCTGACCCACTCGACCACTAATTTCAATTCCTTTTTTTTCATTGTTAAATGAAAAATACTTTGTCACCTTTCCCTGTGTTGGCCATGACCAGCCAGCAAATTTTATAGATGGAGTCTCAGGTAAAACAGCAGGCCTCATAGGTGATGGCTGCACAGAAGCAGGAGCAGATTGGAGCTTAGGCCGGGCTGGAGCAGGCTTTACGTGCAACTCGGAAAGGTTACCACTTTTAACCGCAGAAGTTGTTACTGTTTTTACAGGTACGGCCACCCTGCTATGAACTTGTGATGGTTCAGAAAACAGACCTGAAGTGGGTGGAGTCAATCGTACCCATTGCCCTTTTTTCAGAACATACGGCGCTTCAAGGTTATTCCAACGCGCAATACTTTTATAGTCTTTTCCATACTGTTTTCCAATAGAATACAGTGTATCGCCTTGCTCTACCTTGTGATAGACAAAACCACCACAACCAGCTATTAACGGCACCAGCAATGAAATTTTGATCCAGCAAGAATTCATCGTACCAAACCGTAATGTGTACAATTAACCTCTAAGAAAAAAATAGGCAACCACAATCACCGCAACCAGCACCCAGCCAATACGATCAACATTAGAACGTATCGTCTTTTCCATACGCTCCCCACCCCACCAGATGAGCCCGGCGACTAAAAAGAAACGTGCACCACGCCCAATGAGCGATGCTACTACAAAAGGAAACAGACTCATCGCGGCGGCTCCCGCAGATATAGTAAAAACCTTATAGGGAATCGGAGAAAAACCGGCAATAAAAATCGCCCAAAAACCCCACTCATCAAACCAGATCTGGGCAGTTAAATATTTATCCCAATAACCATGGTTTTGTAAAATCGGCTCAACAGCTTCCAACCCATACATCCCGACCATATAACCTAAGAGCCCACCCAAAACAGATGCAACTGTTGTTAATAATGCATAAAACCACGCTCGATAACGACGCGCCAAAACCATCGGAGCCAACATAACATCCGGTGGAATAGGAAAAAATGAGGATTCTGCAAAACTGAGTCCACCTAAATAGTAAGGTGCATGACGATGTTCAGCCCACTTTAAGGCTTTATCATAAAAATAGGAAAAAATGCGCATTAACGCCCTCCATGCAGCATTGGTACAAAGCTCACCATTTCAAGTTGTTCCTCCTTGAATTGATCACCTTGGCGAATAATTAATTTTAAAACCTGACGATATTGATCACCAACAGGAATGACCAAACGTCCACCATCAGCCAACTGCTCTAAAAGTACCTTGGGCACTTCAAATGGTGCCGCTGTTGCGATAATTCCATCAAACGGTGCTTGATCTTTCCAGCCATCATAACCATTACTATTCTGGACTTTGACATTATCCAGACCAAGCTCTTGAAAACGAGATTTTGCTTCGATCAATAGTGCTGTAATACGCTCTACTGTGTAAACGCTCTTTACCAATCGAGCCAATATCGCCGCTTGATAGCCCGACCCAGTACCAATCTCCAACACAGTATTCAACAGCCCACCTGATAAAAGTGCCTCAGTCATGCGCGCAACAATATAGGGTTGCGAAATGGTTTGGCCATAACCTATAGGCAGTGCCGTATTTTCATAAGCACGGCTGGCCAGTGCTTCACCCATAAATATATGACGAGGTATCTCAAGCATCGCAGCTAATACAGCTTCATTCTTAATCCCTTCGGATCGAAGGCGATCAATTAACCTTAGACGTGTACGTCGCGAGGTCATACCAATTCCCTCGTGCTGATGCTTCATGATATTTGAATATCAGACAACCAATCCTCGGTCTGCTGCAATGCGCTATGACGGGTTAAATCAACCAGAATCGGTGTCACCGAAATATAATTATTTTTTACCGCGTGAAAATCTGTACCTGGCCCCGCATCTTGCTCAGGCCCTGCGGGACCGACCCAATAAATCGTTCGACCTCTTGGATCTTCTGTTTTAACAACGGCTTCTGATTTATGACGATGCCCCAGCCGCGTTGTTTGAAATCCCGCAATTTCTGACCAGGGAACATCAGGCACATTGACGTTCAAGATTGTATCTGCAGGCAATGCACTCCCAGATAAACGCTTAATCAACAGTTGAGCTGCTTTTCCTGCTGTTTCAAAATGTGTCGGTTTATTGCTTACTAATGAAAATGCCAATGCAGGAAACCCCATAAAGCGTCCCTCCATTGCTGCAGCCACAGTCCCCGAATAGAGCACATCATCACCCAGATTAGCCCCAGCATTAATTCCGGACACTACCATATCCGGCTCATCACTGAAAAGCCCTGTAATAGCCAAATGAACACAATCTGTCGGTGTACCATCCACAAAAATAAAACCATTATCCGCTTCATGAGCACGCAGTGGATTCACTAATGTCAACGAGTTACTCGCAGCACTGCGATCCCGATCAGGCGCGACCACTGTGATTTCAGCGAATTCAGACAGAGATTCAGCCAAACAATGGATGCCCGGTGCCAAGTAGCCATCATCATTGCTAATTAAAATTTTCATACTGCGAAAATACCTCTGCCCGAACCGCTACTGTGATTTATGAATTAACGTTTGAATACACTATTTCCAGGATAACTCACTTTATCACCCAGAGCTTCTTCAATACGAATCAGCTGATTATATTTTGCAATACGATCAGAGCGTGACAATGAACCGGTTTTTATCTGCCCTGCTGCTGTCGCAACCGCCAGATCAGCAATAAAACTATCTTCTGTCTCACCAGAACGATGAGAAACAACAGCAGTATAACCAGCATTTTGTGCCATTTCGATGGCCGCAATTGATTCGGTCAAGGTACCAATCTGGTTCACTTTTATCAAAATTGAGTTGCCTATTTTTTTATCAATACCTTCTTTTAAAATAGAAGTATTGGTCACAAACAGATCATCACCCACCAATTGCACACGATCACCGATACGTTGAGTCAACAGTTCCCAACCATCCCAATCGCCTTCATCCATACCATCTTCGATCGATACAATCGGATATTTTTCAACCCAGTTGGCAAAATAGTCAACCATTTCAGCCGATGTCAGCGATTTACCCTCTGACTCCAGCTCGTATTTACCATTTTTATAAAATTCAGACGCGGCAGGATCAAGGGCGATGCAAATATCGATCCCTGCTTTATAACCTGCATTCGCAATGGCTTCCAAAATAACCTCAATGGCAGACTCATTGGATGGCAGATCAGGAGCAAAACCGCCTTCATCCCCCACAGCCGTATTAAAACCTTTACTGCTCAATACTTTTCGCAGCGCATGAAATACTTCAGCACCATAACGCACCGCCTCAGTCAGGCTTGGTGCACCGACAGGTACAATCATGAACTCCTGCATATCCACACTATTATCTGCATGTGCACCACCGTTGATGACATTCATCATCGGCACTGGCATGGAGTATTTTCCATTTTTATTCAAATAGCGATAAAGTGGCTCTCCGCTTTCCTGCGCCGCTGCACGCGAGGCAGCCAGAGAGACTGCTAACAGTGCATTAGCACCCAGACGAGCTTTATTGGGCGTTCCATCCAGGTCAATAATAATTTGGTCAAGTGCCGCTTGATCCATCACACTTTTTCCTTTCAACGCATCACGCAATTCACCGTTTACAGCAGACACCGCTTTTTTTACACCCTTGCCGCCATATCTTTCAGCATCGTCATCACGCAGTTCAACAGCTTCACGTGAACCTGTTGATGCACCTGAAGGTACCGCTGCACGGCCCATAATACCCGATGTAAGAATGACATCCGCTTCAACAGTAGGGTTTCCACGTGAATCCAAAATCTCACGAGCACGGACATCCGCAATTTGCAACATTAATCTCTCCAAATTTTTTGTTATTAATCAATTTATTTTACTAAACGTTTAAGCTTATAGTTAAACGAAAACCATTTTAATATAGCAGACACACTGAACTCACCCAAGACAACTACCCCTCCTTCTAAAACTAAGCAGTTCACTATTAATTCAAATAAGGAGGCTATTTCGTTAGGTTAGCAAATGTAAAACATCACATTAGTAAGCGGTCTTATATAACATGTTTACATCAATTATTTCTCAGTAATTAACAGAAAGGCTCTCAAAATTGAGAGCCAAAGGCTTCCAAACATAATTATTTTTACGCAATATGATATCACACACAAAATACTATTCTCTTTATTTTAGCAGAGCGGCTCGATATTTTAACGTAAAAACGCTACCCTTAAAAAATAACAGTGTATTTTTCAGATATTTTTTGTCATATAAATAAAGTCCATGACTCTTCTTCAAATACATTCAATTAAATTTGTTTATAGAAAGGGTAAGAATATGGGTAATGCTGACAAGGAAGAGAGCAAAAAACATAATGCGAACATCGTAATCCCTTTAGAAAATCACGGCTCCCCCCAATCTAATAAAAAAAACCTCTATGTTGGTAGAAAAGAAATAATTAAAAAGCTAGTTAGCGTCCTTAAAAATACAGAAGATCAAGGTGAACGGGGTAGCTATTTAATTGCCGGTTATAGGGGTGTAGGGAAAACAAGTTTAATAGATCGTGTTATTAAACAATATGAAAGAGAATTAAATAAAGGTAATGTCAAAACTGTAAAGCTAAACCTAGGAAATGGTGATCAACTGAATGCTTTCAGCCTATTTTTATCTATTTCAAATATTCTTTACGAAAAATTAACTAACGATACTAAATACCAAGCACCTCAGAAAGATTGTGATAATAAAAAAGAAACTACCTGGATTAAAAAAATTTTTACAGTCTCTTTTTTTACATGTTTGGAAATTTCTATTTTAAATATATTGGTAGCAATATTTTCATTTATCTTGCTATTTGTAACATTCCATCTATTAAATCTTTTTCCCCAAATTAATGAAATAGACCTTTTATCCTCTAAACATGAGTACTACAGCTATGTATTACTTGCTTTTCTAATAACAGTTGTTTACTGGTCGATTCTCACAATACGTGAAAGGCCAAAAAAGAAAATATTGGCTGATTTATCTACATTAATAACTAGAATGTCAAATGAGGTTACGGAAAAGAAAAGTGCCTCAATAAAATATAAGCCTATAGAGTTTCAAAAATCAGGGGAACATAAATCGTACCCACTACAGGCTCGTGAAGCAGAAGAAAAACTAACCCAAATAATAAAAAACATAAAAACACACCTTAATTCAAACATAATATTTGTGTTCGATGAAATTGACAAATTGGGTGATCCTTCTGAGTTAAGCATACCTTTAAATAATGGACTCAATATAGATCGCCACGAAACAGTCGACAAAAAAAAGAGTGAGATAGACTCACTTTTAAGGTCATTGAAAAACTTTATAACCACAGCTAAGGCAAGATTTTTCTTTGTAGCAGGACGAGAAACACTTGACAGTTATTATTCTGAAAGGGGCAGTCCTAACTCACTATATGAAAGCCTTTTTGATATAGTATTTGAGATACCTAGTCTACTGACTGACCCTAGAACTGCTTTTAAAAATAATCTAGACTCTTATAATAAATACAATAGAGAAACAAGAATTTCTGAAATTATAGAGGATTATGTTTGCCGAAGAATTTTAAAAATAGCCTCTCATAGTGAGAAATACTATACATTGAACGAATATTACATAACTCTTAACAAAAAAGATGAGGATACCAAATACACCATAATTACGTTAAGAAACTTCATTAATTATTTAACTTTTCACTCATGGGGAAACCCTAAAAGACTATCATCAATATTTGAAAGCTTCGTATTACCAAAGAATTCAATCAAAGTTCTCGATAAAAAGAATATTATTAAACCTTCAACTAATGGAAGAGAGAGTGACCACTATTTGGTATTCGATACCAATCAAAGAAGAAGCTTCTCTTTGGCATCAGAAATATTCATATTATTTCAATATCAACTCAGCCGCGAAGTAACAAAAACTAGCGATAAACTTACAGTATCTGCACTGTCTGCTCTTCAATACATTCTGAAGTTTCACCGCTATGGATTTACTAGAGAATCTCTTTATAGAATGCATGAAGCTATAAATATATATCGATCACCAGAATTAAATACTATAGTAGATGATCTGATAACTCAAATATTTAAATCATATATACGGCGAGTAAGAAATGGAGTTTATCGCTATAGATTTCATAGCGGATTTGAGCAAGAACTTCGCTATATAAGTCACGTTAGTGAGTTTGAATCAGTATCATATAATTTTTCGCATGACTCTATGGCACATGTAAAGCAGTTTTTTATGCGAAGCCTCGAAATAGAAAAAGATGAGTTAGTTATTGCAAAAGTTCGTATAACTCTGGGCGAAATGTATGCAATAGAGCAATCCTATGATGAAGCATCTATTCACTTTTGTTCCGCAAGTGAAATTTTGCGAAACAATATCAATGGTTGCAAGGAAAACCTGAAGCAGCGAGCTTTTATGAATTATATCGAAGCCATGATGAAAAATGGTGATCTGGAAGAGCATCGACATAATTATAATCATGCTGCAACTATCTATGCTGAAGCCAACCTGGTTATAGAACAAATACTTAGAAAAAATCACCAGATCAAAAAACACCTAAAAGCGGGGGACTCAAAATGGGATTTACTAAAGCAACCTTTCTGGGCACTACAATTCCTAACATTAAAACGCAGCTTTAACGGTAAGAATCAAATCGTCCCTAGCCACCTATATGATATATCTGACATAAGATACATCCATAAAATGGCTTGTCTAAGATTTTTTCATAGCAACATGGAAGACAGCTTTAAATATTACCGTGCTGCTTATAAGAAGTTAATTTGCACAAAGCTAAAAAATAAACAGGGTAGCGAGAGAAGCGGATATCTATTAGGTAACATCAATACGGGACTGTCAGAAACAATACTGATATATAAGTCCATTAAAATATTAAACTCAAAGAAAAGTTGCAACGAACTTTTGATATCATTTTTAAAACCATACAAAGGAATAACATCAACCTATCTAGAAACACACACACCTAAACACCTGCCACTTTGCTCAATTTTTACTATCGAAAATTATATGACCGAGGCAGCCAAAGTATTTTGTAAAAACAGGCTTTATATTAGTGCTGCAATAACTGACATCAAGCTTATAAGTTATTTGACAATGATGTTAGATTCGTTTGATTCTTCGAATTCAACAGAAATAAAAGGTAAAGTTGATTATATTTATAAGAGAATTTTAGATGCAGGAACATCTGCCATTTCTTGTATAAACCAAGCCAGATTGCTTGATACTTCACATTCAACAAAAGATCATGCATTGCGTGACCTCGAAATTTCACCTGAAACACCCCAAAAAACTGAAATAAATATCACAAGGCTATTCGATTATCTATTGGATAAAATAGAAGACGATGGCCCTGTTGAAAATCAAGCATTCTGGCAACAATCATTATGGGCACATAAACTTGCCTCCACATTATACTGGGCAAAATATGTAGTTAATAAAATTGACCCTAGTAAAGAAGAGTGCTTATCAAGCCTTGAAAAATTTCCGAATTATTTTAATGCCCTTTCTATTCGTTCATCAATTTTGATGAGATGGGTATATGCCAGAAAACTATCTAAAGATAGTTTTGATGAAGCATGTTTTGATAAAGTAATTTTTAATGATGAAACACCTAAAT
>WFXF01000072.1 GCA_015490755.1 Gammaproteobacteria bacterium | reverse complement strand
CAAAAAGATAATAAGATGGTGCCGATAAGGGGAATTGAACCTCTGACCTACTGATTACGAATCAGTTGCTCTACCAACTGAGCTATACCGGCACATAAAGAAAGAATACAAAATATTAATTATGAATAAAAGAATAACCCTTATAAATATAAAAAATAATGTTTCTATGAGCCTGATCGTTCTTCTTATCGCGATAGTGGCAAGCTTATCAATGAACCTTCCACTTCAATCAGTACAAAAGAACGAGCTCGTTTTTCAGAATAAACCACTTTTTTTTGAAAAGAATATGGGACAATTTGATTCAGAAGTAGACTTTGTTTCACGTAACGATAATCTAAATCTCTATCTATCCTCAGGACATGCCAAAATTTCATTTGATCCACTAGATAAAAAAAATTATATAAAAATAATACTGCTCGATACTGATCAAATTCCCCAATCCAAGGGCGTAAACCAAAAACAAGGAAAAATTAATTATTTTTCAGGGCAAGAAAAGGAAACCTGGCAACACAACATTCCACTTTACGAAAAAGTGACATACCAATCTGTTTATCCCGGTATTAATCTTCTTTATTACGGTAATAATGGTAAATTTGAATATGACTTTATTGTTGCTCCATATATTGACTATCGAATAATTAAATTAAAATTTGAGGGCATTGAAAAGATGGAGTTGAATGGAACAGGGGATCTTCTTTTGTATACAGAGCAAGGTACTATTGTTCAAAAGGCTCCCCTTGTTTATCAAGAAAATAACTATGAGAAACAAATAATAGAGAGCCAATATTTATTAACAGATAATAATCAGGTTTCATTTCAAATTGCTGATTATGATGAAACAAGACCTCTAATAATTGACCCTGTACTTACCTATGCCAGCTATTTAGGCAACAAAAATAACGAAGAAGGAAATGATATTGTAGTCGATAGTGATCGCAATACTTATATAGTTGGAAGTACAACATCCGTTGATTTTCCCATAAATAATCCATTGCAAAATAAACATGGAGGCGGAAAGTATGATTTGTTTGTCAGTAAATTTGATGCAAATAATGCGCTTGTTTTTACCACCTATTTAGGTGGATCAGCTAATGACAAAGGTTTGTCTATTGCTGTTGATCAAACTGGCTATATTTATATAGCAGGTGAAACAGACTCTAGAGATTTCCCAATCAGATTACCGATACAATCAACCCTATCAGGTAATAATAATTGCAATGAAGGTAAAAGTGATTGTAATGATGCTTTTATTGCTAAATTAAATAAAGATGGCTCAGAACTTCTGTTTTCAACTTATTTAGGTGGGAATAATAAAGAAATTGCCCGATCTATTGCCGTTGATAACGAAGAAAATGTTTATATCGCCGGTGTTACAACGTCATATAATTTTCCAGTACAAAATGAAATCCAAAGTACTTTAAAACAACAAGAAGCTTCAGAGGGTAAGTTAAGAGAACTGTGTGGTGTCAGTCTGAGTATTAAAAATTATGGTGATATTTTTATCAGCAAGCTTGATACAAAGAATATCAGTTATATTTTTTCCACTTATTTGGGTGGAACATGTGTCGATGCTGCTTTTGGTATTGATCTGGATAATAGTAAAAATATATTTGTAACCGGGATGACGGCATCACCGGATTTTCCAGTTCAGATTGATGCTGATGTTTGTTCCGAACTTAACATCACAGAAGAAGAGTGCTTACCATTTCAGGAAAATTTTAAATTTCAAACAGATATTTTTTTGCTTAAATTGAATCCAGAAGGCAATAAGATATTATACGCAACCTATTTTGGCGATTCAGGTGCTGAAATAGGTTTGGATGTTGCTACTGATAATGCTGGCTCTGCGTATATCACCGGTTATACGGATTCGCCAAATTTAGGGCACTTAAACCCCTTCCAGGGAAAGCATGGTGGCGGAAGAGATGCCTTCATCGCTAAATTCAGTGCAGAGAAAGGAGGGCTTCTTTATTCCAGTTATTTGGGGGGAGATAAAGATGATGAAGGACACGGTATAGCAGTTAACACTGAAAATGAGATCTATATTGCCGGAAAGACAAGCTCTGATGATTTTCCTGTTAATAATCCTATTAGAGGAATTTATGGAGGTAAAGGCGATGCTTTTATTTCCAAGCTCTGTTTTCCGGTTGAGGATGAAAATAGATCAATTGATGATCCATGTAAACTTAGTGATGAATCTTCAAATTTACTTAGGCTTGTTTATTCCAGTTATCTCGGTGGAAGCGCTAAAGATTCTGTAAAAAGTATTTCATTAACTGAAAATATAAACCCGGAAATTTTTCTGGTGGGAAAAACAAAGTCAACTGATTTAACTACAGTAAACTCTTTAACTGGGTTCACAATAAATCAAGGCAAAGAGGATGTTTTTATCGCTAAACTACAAGATAAAGGTGATCAGGCAGATCTTTCTATCATAGTAGATGACGTACAAGATCCTATTGAAAATGAAGAAGATCTGAATTACCTCATAACAGTGGTAAACCAAGGCCCTAATGATGCAAACGACATTATTATTTCTGCTACTTATGAAGGTTTGGATTATATTTCATCCACAATGGATAGAGAGGGTGGTGAATGTACTGAAGTGGGAAGTGTGATTCAATGTACTTTTGATTCGCTTGCTGTGGATAGTCGGGTCACTATCAATTTATTGGTACGTGCTACTCGGGGAGGAGTGATAAATAATTCAGTACGTATTGTCAGGGCGAATCAATCTGATCCTGATCTATCCAATAATAGCGATATTGAAGAGACTAAAGTCGGTATTAAAGGTGGTGGTGGCGGCATTTTAAGTGCTGTTAGTTTGTTGTTTTTATCTATGGTTTTATTAACGAGAAACCGTTCATGAAATATTTAATTAAAACCTTTTCATCTGTTATATTTTTAAGCTTCTTTATTTCATTAAAAGTAATAGCAAACCCTCTTGCTAATTCATCATTTCCAAGTGTTGATGGCGTGGTTCATTCAGTGATTGAGGATAGCACTGGCGGCTGGTTTATAGGGGGTGAATTTAGTGCTGTAGGAGGGGTTTCAGCTAATAATATTGCACGTATCAAGCCTAATTATGACTTGGATACAGCTTGGGATCCGAGCATTAATGGGCCGGTATTATTTATGGTTTTATTGAAAGATACAATTTATGTTGCAGGAGATTTCAGTGAAATAGATTATCAGGCAAAATCTGACTCTGAAGAGAGAACAATTATTACGAGAAATAATCTTGCGGCATTTGAGCGGACTAATGGCAAACCTATGGCCTGGAATCCTAATGCAAATGGCTTGGTTCGTGAAATTATTTTAGACGAAAATTGTGCGATGGCTTTAGTTAAAGGCGAATTTAGTCAGGTTGGGGGAGAGCCCTTCACAAATGAAGCTTTTGTATCAACAGTTCAAGCATCGTCCGTCTGGAAAATTGACGAATCAATCAATCAACAAGATGTTATCAATACGGATCCAGATGCACCCACGGTTTGGGTGACTCCGGCAGGCGGAATGTTTACAAAGTCACAGGTGGCTACTTTTTCCTGTAACGCGGGCGCAGGTAAAGCTGAAAATGAAGGGTGTACAGTTTATTGTGATGCCAGAAGCTTTCCTGGCTCACCGACAACTGAAGAATTAGACGAGTTTACAGGCCCAGTTGTTAACTCTGAGTTTCAGTGTGATGTACGTAAGCGACTCGGCGGCATTACGAATCAGGTTGTTTATATCAAGTTTTTAGCTGTAAATGAAAATGGAAAATCAAGTGAAATGCAGACAAAAGTGTTTCAATTTGACCCAAAATCACCGTTAACAACGGCGTGCCCATCAACAACCGTTTTTGATTCAAAAACAAAAACAGTCACACTTCATTGCAGTGATATCGGTAAAGGTTGTGGTAAAACCTACTATTCAACCGATGGTACTTATCCAACAGTCGATAATGCCTTGATCTATGATGGCCCATTTGAGCTGGATGGTAATAATACAAACTATATCGTACGTTTCTTTTCTGAGGATAAGGCAGGTAATCAAGAAGCGGTTAAACAAGAGAGTTACATCGGAATTTATGGTGGATTTGGTGCGTTGCATCCGTTGTCTGTTTTACTGCCGTTTTTTATTTTAGTTTATCGGCGTTACATAACATAAAAAGGAGTTCATGATGGCGATCAGGGCTTATCAAAAAGTAGTACCACAGATTGCAAATTCTGTTTATGTCGATGAAAGTTCCCAGGTGATTGGTCAGGTTACTATTGGTGAAGATTCATCCATATGGCCTTTGGTGACAATACGCGGGGATGTAAATTATATTACGATTGGAAGGTGTAGTAATATTCAGGATGGTTCGATACTACATGTCACTCATGCAGATTCAGAAAATCCGGAAGGCTACTCTTTAACAATAGGTGATCACGTTACTGTTGGTCATGGCGTAATCTTGCACGGTTGCTCTATTGGTGATTATTGTCTGATTGGAATGGGGGCGACAATTCTTGATGGTGCGGTAATTCCGCCCTATACCATGATTGGTGCAGGCGCTCTTGTATCCCCTGGCAAGGTGCTTGAAGGTGAATCGCTCTGGTTAGGCCAACCAGCACGTAAAGTACGGCCACTGACGGATCAAGAAAAAGATTTTTTACACTATTCAGCCGAGCATTATGTTGGATTAAAAAATAATTATTTAGAATCAACTTAGTTTAGTGTACGTTTAATTGCTTTGATACGTTGTTGCCATAGCTGATTGGCAAACGCTTGACCTTGAAATCCCATTTTTGAAATCTTTTTTGTATTAACCGCAGCAGCAGCTCTATATGCCTGTCTGAAAATATCGATTTGAGGGTATGAACTATTTTCCATTCCTAACCGGCCCTGTGAATCGGCCAGACAGGTGATTAAAAAATCTTCAAAGCGCTCTGGCCGGCGAAAAGCATCCAGTGCCTGAATTGTTTTTAATAATGTACTTGTTTTAAGCTCTTCAGCACGATGGCAATGCGTATGATAGCGTGCCACAAGAGTAGCAAGGTCACGATGATCACGGGGCACACGTAGACGTTTACATAACACTTTGGTTAATTTTACACTTCGCTCTTCATGGCCAGAATGTTTTGGTAAAATGTTTTTTGGAGTATTGCCTTTGCCCAAATCGTGAAGTAGCGCTGCAAAGCGAACAGTTGATTTACTGGATAGCTGTGCAGCACGATCCAGCACCATCATTGTATGTATTCCTGTATCAACCTCAGGATGATATTTGGCATTTTGTGGCACACCATAAAGAGCGTTAATTTCCGGAAAAAGTGATTTTAATGCACCACATTGGCGTAACACTTCAAAAAAAATAGAAGGTTTGTCTTCACATAATGCACGAATCACTTCTGCCCAGACACGTTCAGGAATTAATGCATCTACTTCCCCATTTGTTACCATGTTTTTCATTAGAGTCAGGGTTTCATCAGCAATATAAAAACCAAACGGTGCAAAACGTGCGGCAAAGCGTGCTACACGTAAAATTCGCACAGGATCTTCACTAAAAGCGGGAGAGACGTGACGCAGGCAGCGGTTTTTCAGATCTTCAGTACCACCAAAAGGATCAATAATCTCTCCTTCGGGTGACTGTGCTATGGCGTTAATCGTTAAGTCACGACGCGATAAATCTTCTTCCAGCGTCACCATGGGTGAAGCAAATACTTCAAACCCCTTATAACCAGGAGATGTTTTACGCTCAGTGCGTGCTAAAGCATACTCTTCGTGGGTTTTTGGATGTAGGAAAACCGGAAAATCACGGCCGACCTGTTTAAATCCCTGGCTCACCATCTGTTGCCGGGTTGCACCCACGACGATCCAATCTCTATCTTTGACTGGCAGCCCTAATAACTGATCTCTCACTGAACCACCGACGGCATATACTTTCAAGACATTTCCTTAATTAAATCAGAACGTGCAATTTGACCAACTTCAAGGCAAAATGTCACAAAACATCTAAAAATAAGTGACGTTAATAATGCTTTGGGTTAAAGCTTTTCATATTATAGCCATGGTGACCTGGTTTGCAGGACTGTTTTACCTGCCACGGTTATTTGTCTATCATGCAAGTTGTGATGATAAGATTGGCTCTGAACGCTTTAAAGTGATGGAGCGCAAACTTTACATCATGATGACAATTGGTGCAGCTATCACAACTGTGCTAGGTGTCTGGTTGCTTTTTTCTTATGCATGGCTGAGCTATGCTCACATGGGCTGGCTGCATATGAAACTGGCTTTAGTCATAGGGCTATTTGCCTACCACTATTATTGTGGAAAGATTGTAAAAAAATTTAGGGATGATCTAAATAAAAAAGACCATAAATTCTATCGCTGGGTCAATGAAATACCTACGATATTTCTTTTTGTAATAACTCTTTTAGTGGTTGTAAAGCCTTTTTAGAATACTTTTAAAAGTAGTTTTATATAAAAACAAACTATTTTTAAAAGTATCTTTAAGTTAGCAAAAACAATTATTAAAGTGATTGTTTAAGTGCGTCGTTATTATGCTGTAGGATACTTTAATATAAAAAATAACAAAGGAAGTTTAACCTGAAATTATCCAAAAGTGGGGGTTTTATGGCACAGCAATTGAATGCTTCTTTAACAGGAGCTGCACTTGATTCAGCACCAGTTGGTATATTGATTTTTGATAAAAGCGAACGACTTCTTTGGGCAAATAAAACCATTGAAAAGCTTTTTAGTGTCAATCAACATGATTTGATTGCTCAATCAGCTGGCGACTTTGTAGGTAAAAAATATAAATACATTTTTTCATTCAAAGAGAATTTTTGTCTGGAAGCGAGTGATGACAGTCCTGAGCGTTGGTTAAAATGCTGGCAAGAAAAATCAGAGAGTAGTGATGAAACTATTCGTTACTATTTAGATGTTACAACCGAGCACCAGCTTCAAGTTGCTTATGATCAACTGAGAGAAACTTTGGAGCAGCAGGCAACACATGATCCTGTGACAGGTTTGCTTAATCGTCGTGGCATTCATAAAATACTTGAGCCCCTCATTTCTCGAAGTCGCCGCTATGAAAATGATCTCTCTATTATAAGAATGAGCCTGAGCAGTGACCAAAAAGAGCAATCGATATCTGAGCAAGGATTAATAACAGCCAGCTATCTATTGAAAGATAAAATGCGTTGGGCAGATCATATAGGGCACTTGGAAGAAGGTGAATTATTACTTGTTTTACCTGAAACTCCGGGTGATGCTGCTGAAAAGCTTGCGGTTAAGCTCTGTAATATTATAGAAGATTTAAAGGTAAATAATGCAGGCCAGGAAGTATCTATTTCTGCATGTTGCAGCATTGCTATGTGGGTTAAAGGTGACAATATTACAACACTATTAAAACGTGCTGAAGATGCTTTACAAGATGCAATAAACGAAAATCACCAAGTATTAGTTGCTTAAAAAATGATCTCAATCTAAAAATTACCTTTTAACTAGAACTAAGTCGGTTTTTAAATTTTAACGGCTTCAGGAATGTTAACAGCGACAGCAACAGGTAAGTGGTCAGACATATTGAAGTCAACGACCTCTAATTGACCTGCACGAAGTGATGGGGTCACTAGGATGTGGTCAAGGCTGCGTGTTGGTCGCCAGCTGGGAAATGTTTTTGGTTGTACCTCTGGTGTACAAAACTGTGTTTTTTTCAATAAGCTATCCATTTCACTGCTATTCATTTGGCAGTTCAGGTCTCCCATCAAAACGACGTGTTCATAACCTTTAACGAGATCACTTAGGTAATTAATTTGCAGTTGGCGAGTACGTTTACCCAGTGCCAAGTGAGCCACAACGATAACCATAGGTTGTTCAGATGAACCATAATGAACAATGATGGCACCACGGCCACGTATAACACCTGGAAGCTTATGCTCTTCTACTTTGGTGGGGCGAAAACGTGTCAAAAAGCCATTACTGTTCTGAGCAATACGCCCTAGGTTTCGATTTGTCTGGTAATACCAAAAAGGAAAATGGCCTCGTTGAGCCAAATATTCGATCTGGTTAACATAGTGGCTGCGCATACTGCCAGCATCAACTTCCTGTAAAGCAACCAGATCAAATTCGCTGACCATGTGAGCAATGTTCTCAAGATTACCGAGGCTTTTGGTATGTGGCAGAACGTGCTTCCAGCTATGAGTCAAATAGTGCCGGTATCGACTGGAGGCCATTCCAACTTGTATGTTGTAACTCAATAATCTAAGTTGTTTTATGGGTTTTTTATGGAAATTCGTTTCAAATAACCGATCCATTGGTGGCTTTTTCAGATCAAAAGAGTGCTGTCCTGAGCTTATATTTGGCAAACTGTTTCTCCCATAATTTCCATAAGTTTGGCGTTTTCACCGTAATCTACGGGGCAATCAATAATGCTTACAGTATCGTCCATTAGAGCCTGCTTGATTAATGGCAAAAGTTCATCAGTTTTTTCAACACGGTAACCTTTTGCACCAAAAGATTCTGCATAAGTGACAAAGTCAGGGTTAGTAAATTTAACATTACTGATTCGGCCAAAAGCTTTACGTTGTTTCCATTCGATCAAGCCGTAACTGCTATCGTTCCATATGAGTACAACCATGGGTACTTTATAACGCAACGCAGTTTCAATTTCCTGGGAATTCATCATAAAACCAGCATCTCCTGTAACCGCAATAATTTTACGATCAGGGAAAGCCAGGTGAGCACCGATGGTACCAGGCACAGCAATGCCCATGCTGGCAAAACCATTCGAGATAATGCAAGTGTTAGGAAGTTCACAGCGAAACATACGTGCCATCCACATTTTGTGTGCGCCTACATCACAAATGACAATATCCTTTTTGTCGAGTGCTGTACGTAAATCCCAAATTATTTTTTGAGGTTTAACTGGAAATGAGAGGTCATCAGAGTGATGATTCATCTCACAGATTAACGCGTCACGCAGTGGACGATGCAAATCCCCATTTTGAGGTTTGGCTATTTCTGCAATGCGGTTCAAACTGTCACCAATATTGCCGACAACGCCTACATTTACAACATAACTGGAGTCTACCTCTGCCGGTGCCATATCAATATGAATCAGAGTGCGATCACGTGTTTTATGCCATAAATGAGGGTGGTATTCGACGAGATCATAGCCAATACATATGATGACATCAGCATCCTGAAACCCACAACTGCTATAGTCTCTTGTTTGTAAACCCGCAGTGCCCAATGCCATTGGGTGTTGAAAGGGAATCACACCTTTTGCCATAAAGGTGTTGGCAACAGGTATATTTAATTTTTTTGAAAAACAGGACAATTGGCTTGATGCTTTCCCTCTAATCACACCGTTTCCGGCAAGAATTAAAGGGTTACGTGCTTCAGAAATAATTTTTGCTGCGCGTTGCACTCGGTCAGCGGGTGGTTCGGGCATTTTTGATTGATGTGCGGGAATCAACATGGCATCATCCGCGTCCATATCTGCAATATTTTCAGGAAACTCGATAAAACAGGCACCTGTTTTTTCTGTTTGTGCCAACTTAAATGCCTTACGTACCACCTCTGAAATAATATTTGGAGAGACTAATTGAGCAGAATATTTTGTTACGGGACGAAAAATATTTTGTAAATCGAGCACTTGATGAGATATTTTATGCAGACGATCTGTTCCCGCCTGGCCTGCGATGGCAACCAACGGTGCATAATCCATATTGGCATCGGCAACACCTGTGAGCAGATTGGTGGCACCTGGCCCAAGTGTGGCTAAACATACACCCGGTCGCCCGGTCAGTCGTCCATAAACATCCGCCATGAATGCTGCACCCTGTTCATGCCGGGTCGTAATAAACTGAATATTTGACTCCAGCAGTGCATCCATAAGCGCCAGATTCTCTTCACCGGGAATACCAAATATATATTCCACACCTTCATTTTCGAGGTTTTTTACAAACAGCTCTGCTGCCTTCATTATTGGGATTCCATGAATAAATGGTTAGATTATTTTTAGAGCAGTTTATTTTCTTTGGCAATCAGGTAGTCAACTACCTTAAAAACTTTTTCAGGACCAATTTTACCGGGCCCCACGCGATATTTTCCATTGACTACAATTGTCGGCGTTGATTTTATACCCAGTTTTTTGACTAATTTAATGGCTCGCTTTGTTTTGCTTTCAACACCAAATGAGTTAAAGGTTTTTTTGAATCTTTCAGCATCAACACCTTGTTCTTCAAAAAATTTCTGAATTTGTGATTCATTGTCCAGGGCTTTTCTACGTTGATGAATATAGGCAAAAGCAGCTTGATGGGCTTGTTCCTGAATGCCTAATGCTTCTGCCGTGTAATAAAGTTTTACATAATTTTTCCATTCAGGGCGAAACATTACTTGCAGGCTACTGAAGTTTACATTTTCAGGTTTATCTTCCAGCCATTGTTCAATATCAGGTTGAAATCTAAAGCAGTGAGGGCAGCTATAAGAGTAGACCTCAATGACTTCAATATGGCCTTTGTCACTCGTTATCTGGACGGGTGGATTAATAATTTCATAATCGATACCGGCCTGGTAGTTAGCGGCCCATAAAGTGCCTGGTGTTACTACGATAGATAAACATAGAATAAATATTACTTTTTTTAAGCGCTGCATATTGTGATCCTATTGAGCAAATAACCAAAAACTAAAATAATAACAAACAACTGTTTGATTTATCACCACTCTGTGTGTAACGTCGCTACTTGAGCATTAACTGATTGAAGGAGCTAGTACCTATGTCACCCAGCCAAATTGAATTAACAAAGATTCTCAATCAACAGTATCTCTGTGAGTCTCTTACAATCAAAGAAGTTCAAACACTTTTAGAATATATGGAGGTGGTTATTTGCAAGAAAAAAGAGATCATTGCCGAGATTGGAGAGGTCGGGGATGCGCTCTATTTTGTTGTTGATGGCAAAGTGGCTTTGCTCCATGATGAACATGGTAATGAGGTTGAGGTTGGTACGATGGGAGAAGGCCAACTGATTGGCGAGATGTCATTTTTTGATCGAAAACCACGCGATTTGCGCATTGTCGCTAAAAAAGAGCACACTCAATTGCTAAAACTTTCACGCCCGATGTATGATCGTTTGCGTGTCGAGCACCCCTATATTGCAGTGAACTTGCTTGAGCATGCGATTGTTAGCCTGGACGAACTTGTTCGTAGTGTCAGCCATGATGAAGCCCAGCTTTCTCGCTATATTTTTGGTAAAGGCAAGCGTTAAATCATATCCATTGGATCGACATCCAATGACCACCTGACTTTTCGTGCTGCTTTTAGTTTTCCCAGTCTGGGTACCCAGGCTTTAAGTAATCGGTGCAAATCAGATCGTTCTGTTGATTGCAAAATAAGTTGTGCTCTGAAACGCCCGGCTCGTCGCTCCATAGGGGCGGGCACAGGGCCGAATATTAATATATTTGAATGTTTTGTATCGTTTATCAGCTGGGTTGCCTCTTCTAAAAACAGCCCGGGCAGTTTGGATTCTGTTGCTTCAGCACGTAACAGTGCCATGCTGCAATAAGGGGGCAGGTCTGCCGTGAGGCGCTCTTGCATTACCAGTTTGGCAAACTCATGATAATCCTGCTGTACCAGGGCTTGTAACAATGGGTGCTCAGGGTGATGTGTTTGAATCAATACTTCCCCTGGCTTTTCTTCCCGCCCTGCTCGTCCTGTGACTTGAATAATCAGCTGCGCCATGCGTTCGCTTGCACGAAAATCAACACCAAAGAGCCCCTGGTCTGCATCTATAATTCCAACCAAAGTGACATTGGGGAAATGGTGCCCTTTTGCTAACATCTGGGTTCCGACCAACAGTTGGCTGCGCCCTTCATGAATATTCTTCAGACACTGCTCCATTGCCCCTTTGCGAGAGGTGCTGTCACGGTCGATGCGTTCAATTCCATAATCAGGAAAGTGCTGCTTTAGTATTTGCTCGACACGTTCGGTGCCGTACCCTCGTGAAATCAGCTTTGTTTCCTGGCACTTTGGGCAGCTGTTTGGCATTTGATTCTGTGAGCCACAATGATGACAGCAGAGTTTTTGTCGATATTGGTGAAAGGTCATACTTGCATCACAACGTCTGCACTCTGCGATCCAGCCACACTTATGGCAGATTACACTTGGTGCATAGCCACGCCGATTCAAAAACAGTAATACCTGGTTGCCTGCTTCAAGGTGCTGGCGAATGGCTTTCAACAATGAAAGTGATAGGTTGCTCTCCATGGCGCGGTTACGAATATCCAGTAGTTTTATCGTTGGTTTTTGCGCGCCACCGGCCCTTTTGGTTAATTTAAGAGATCGATAGCGTCCCAGAGAAACATTGCGTAAGCTCTCTAGTGACGGGGTTGCTGAACCTAATATTATAGGCACGTTGGCTTGACTTGCTCGCATAATAGCAATATCACGCGCATGATAACGAAAGCCTTCTTGCTGCTTAAATGATATATCGTGCTCTTCATCAATGATAAAAACTCCAGAAGAGTGCAGCGGTAAGAATAGTGCCGAACGTGTTCCAATCACAATGACTGCCGTACCATCTTTTGCCTGTAACCAGGCATTCAGACGCTCCCGATTGCTTATTTCTGAATGAACAACGACCAGCGGTACAGAAAAGCGCTTTTTAAAGCGCTCAACTAATTGAGGTGTTAAACCAATTTCAGGCACTAAGACCATAGCCTGGCGGTTTTTTTGAATAACTTCCTCGATAATGCGAAAATAGACTTCTGTTTTACCACTCCCTGTGACTCCATCTAATAAAAAAGTCTGGAATTTTGATAGTGATTTTGTGACGGATTGAACAGCCTGTTGCTGATTTTTGTTTAATTCGAGTAATGATTGATTGAATTTTTTTGTTTTAGGAGTGGCGGGTACTGAGGGTGCTTCACAAACTTCCAGCCATCTATTTTTGATAAAAATATTGATAATTCGTCGCCAGCTTGTCGTGACTTCTGAAAGCTGAGATGCACTGAGCCCCTGTCTATGTGTTTGGAATAGTTCCAGGAATATTTTTTGCTGAGGTGCTCGTTTGAGTTCATTAAAACTGACTTTAAACCCTTCTGGAGTCAGTTTCCAATAATTAATATTTTTATAACCGGCCTCTTTTCCTTGTCTTAACAGAGGTGGAAGTGTGTTATTAATGACTTCACCGAGTGGGTGGTGATAATAAGCTGCAGCGAAGCGGCTTAATTGAAAAATATCATGGGATATAACAGGTTTTTGGTCTAATATTTCGATCGCTTTTTTCAGGCGATATTGAGGCTTTTCACTGTTTTTGTAAACCTCAACCAAAACACCAATATGGTCAGTGCGACCGAATGGAATCCGGATTCTTATGCCCGGTTGTAAATCAAAGGAATCAATCGACTCTGATCCTTTTGAGTTTGGAGGAAGGTAATCAAAAAGAGTATATAAAGGGACAGGAACAGCAATACGTAATATCGTAAGCGGGGTTTTTTGCTCTTTTTCAGCGATACCCATTACGTGCAGGCATACTAATTACTGCGTGTCACCGAAAATTCAGCCAGGGAGATAAGCGCTTGTTTGTAGGGAGACTCAGGAATAATCGAGAGCGCATCAATTGCTTTTTGTGACTCTTTCCAGGCCAGGTCAGTTGTATATTTCAATGCACCAGTCGAAATAATCGCACTCATCACGGTGTCTATATTTTCAAGTCCGCCTTGCTCGATACTTTGACGAATAATTTCAACTTGCTCAGGTGTGCCTTTACGCATTGCAAAAATAAGGGGTAGCGTTGGTTTGCCTTCAGCAAGATCATCACCAACATTTTTTCCCATCTCTTCCGCAGAGGCGCTGTAATCCAGTACATCGTCAATAAGCTGAAATGATGTGCCTAAATAGCGCCCATAGGCTGCCATTGCTTTTTCTTCTTCAGCAGAGGAGTTGTTCACAACAGCACTGAGCTGGGATGCTGCTTCGAATAGCTTCGCTGTTTTGGAATAGATGACCTTCAGATAGCTGGCTTCCGTTGTATTGGCATCATTGCAATTAAGCAGTTGCATGACTTCACCTTCAGCAATGGTATTGGTAGTTTCTGCCAAAATAGACATAACTTTCAGATCCTTGATCTCGACCATCATCTGAAATGCACGCGAATAGAGAAAATCACCGACGAGAACGCTGGCCTCGTTACCCCATACTGAATTCGCTGTTTTTTTCCCTCGGCGCAATTCAGAAGCATCAACGACATCATCATGCAATAAAGTTGCGGTATGAATAAATTCAATGATTGCAGCAAGATTAATATGATTTTTTTGTCGATAACCTACAGCTCCAGCACACAGTAGCGTCAACAATGGACGCAGCCGTTTACCACCACTGCTTATAATGTATTGTCCCAGTTGGTTAACAAGTACAACTTCAGAGGCTAACCGATCTTTGATGATCAGATTAACAGCATCCATCTCATCAAGGACAAGTGCTCTGATGCTCTCAAAAGTTACATAAGCGTCGGGTTCTTTTATACAACAAGCTTTCTGCATGTTTTTGATTAATTTAAACAGCTCTAACAAAAAAGTGATTGTAGAAGTGAACAGTCATCATACACAAGTTTATTCATCAAAACCCCTGAAACCGTGATTAATTTGACTGTGACAATAAAAACCTCATAGTATAGCGGTGATATTCAGTGTCTCAATTTTTATCACACTTCTACTTGGGATACATAAAGATTTTCGAATGATTGCACAACGAGTGCTACTCTTCAAGAAGAGCTTCTTTTAAGCTACAAGTTGCGTAAAAATGTTTCTCCCAATATCAAAATCTGATTTCAGCGGAGATAAAAATTAAAGAGCAAGAATCAAGAATGAGCTTGCAAGTGAATGACGTTGAAATTAATAATAAATCGTTTTATATATCCTTAATTCTACCCTGAATATTTGGGAGGGTTTCTACTGAAATGTCTAAAAATGTTCTTGATCAAGAGCAGGTACCGTTATGTGTTGATCTTGATGGCACCTTAATTAAAACCGATTCGTTGCATGAGTCGTTTTTGTTGCTTATAAAGCAGAATCCATTTTACTGTATTATTGCAGTGTTCTGGCTTTTGAAGTCTAAAGCGCATCTTAAAGCAGAAATTGCTAAACGTACTCACCTTTCAGTAGAAACTTTGCCATACAATGATGATGTTATTGAGTATATTCAGTCTCAGCGCTCCAGTCGCAAAGTATTATTAGTCACGGGCAGTAATAGTTCAATTGCTGCATCGGTTGGATATCACATAAAGTTATTTGATGAGGTTATTGCATCAGATTCAAATATTAATCTGACAGGTGATAACAAACGGCAATATCTGGTCGACCGTTTTGGTGAAGGTGGGTTTGAATATATTGGCAATGATCATGCAGATATGCCCGTGTGGTCTTCTGCGGGGCAGGTATCAGTTGTTTCACGGGATAACTCTTTTTTAAAGAAGGTTCGACAAACTTTTTCGGTTGAAAAAGAGTTCCAATTACCGACGCCTTCTGTACGGGATTACTTTAAGGCGATTCGGGTTCATCAGTGGATTAAAAATTCCTTGATTTTTATACCATTTTTTCTGGATCAAAGGTTTAATGATTTTGATGCAGTGATTCAATTGCTTCTAGGTTTTCTTTGCTTGTCACTACTGGCATCATTTACCTATATTATAAATGATTTGCTGGATCTGGACTCCGACAGGAGTAACCAATACAAACGTAGTCGGGCATTTGCTTCCTGTTTGATACCTGTTAAGCATGCAGTTATTATGATGGTTGCTTTATTCTTTCTTGTCATCGCTCTTGTAAGTCAGTTACCAGGGCTTTTTGTTATTGTATTATTAGCCTATTTAATTACCACCTTATCTTATTCTTTTTTCTTTAAAAGTATTGCTGTTCTGGATGTGGTTATTCTTGCAGGGCTATTTACGCTCAGGGTGATTAGCGGTGCTGTCGTTATCGAATCTGAATGGTCATTCTGGTTGTTGGCATTTTCCATGTTTTTCTTTTTGAGCCTGGCTTATGTGAAACGCTTTTCTGAATTAGATAACCTTCGACGTGAAGGCCGAACTAAAACTCTAGGGCGTGGCTATCGTATAGAAGACATACCAATGCTGAAGAGCTCTGGTATTGCCTCAGGCTATATTTCAATATTGATTGTGGCTTTATACATTAACAGTGACAAAGTAGGCCAAATGTATGCTCACCCTGAAATTTTGTGGCTACTATGCCCATTACTATTGTATTGGATCGGTAGAATTTGGCTGATTACAGGGCGTGGTGAAATGCACGAAGATCCCATTGTTTTCGCTCTGCGGGATAAAAGCAGTATTAAAGTTGCACTGTTATGTGGTGTGATTTTACTGAGTGCGGTTATGGTTTCATGGAACTAATCTTATGACAACTTATAGAAGTTGGGCCTACTGTCCGGCCTCTAGGCAAAATGCAATTAAACCCGCATGGACAGATTTTGACCTGCACAAAGAAACAGGATCATTACTGCCTTTTGGTAATGGACGAAGCTATGGTGACTCATGTTTAAATAGCGACGGTATTGTAATTGACGGTCGTTTATTGAATCGATTTATTAGTTTTGATGTTGAGCAAGGTATCTTGCGATGCGAATCTGGTGCAACATTTGCCGATATTTTGGCACTCACTGTTCCGAAAGGCTGGTTTTTACCCGTTACTCCAGGAACGAAATATGTGACTTTGGGTGGTGCAATTGCCAATGATGTGCATGGTAAAAATCATCATCAAGACGGTACACTGGGCAGGCACATACGTTGCTTTGAGTTAAAGCGCTCCAGTGGTAAAAAGCTGATATGCAGCCCTGAAAAAAATACTGAATTTTTTGCCGCGACCATAGGTGGTTTAGGATTGACGGGTTTTATTAGTTGGGCAGAAGTTCAGTTGATAAAAATTCCCTCTTCTTTTATTGAGGTAGAAACAACAGCTTTTCATGGATTGGAAGAGTTTTGTGCTCTTTCAGAGCAAGCTAATGTCAAGCATCGTTACTCTGTGGCCTGGCTGGATTGTGCCTCCTCTGGTAAACAGTTTGCCAGAGGTCTGTTTATGTCAGGCAACCATATTGATTGTGATAAAAAATCTAAATCAGCATTGCATGAACCAACGATATCAATCCCGATAAACTTTCCTAAACAGGCAATCAATCGATACTCAATCAGAGCATTCAATGCACTCTATTTTAATAAAAATCGCTTAAGTGCTGGTAAACCGACCAAACAGCACTATGATGATTTTTTCTACCCTCTGGATAGTATTGGGAATTGGAACCGTATTTACGGGAGCCAGGGGTTTTATCAGTACCAGTTTGTTGTGCCACCATCAAAGCTTGTCGTGATGGAAAAAGCTTTAAATAAAATTGTTGCTTCCGGCCTGGGCTCATTTCTTGCTGTATTGAAAGAGTTTGGTGATTTGAAATCACCGGGAATGTTATCTTTTCCACGCCCCGGAATCTGTTTGGCACTTGACTTTGCCAACAGAGGAAACATTACACTGAAATTGTTGCAAGAGCTCGATCATTTGGTTATGGATGCAGGCGGTGCTGTATATCCAGCCAAAGATGTACGGATGTCTAGTCAGGCGTTCCAGTCATACTTTCCAAACTATAGTGAGTTTGAGGCATATATTGATCCGAAATTTTCCTCGGACTTTTGGAGAAGAGTGAGTGATAAAAAAACCTGATAATGAAACCATTGTAATATTTGGAGCCACTTCAGCAGTAGGTCAAATGTTGGCACGAATCCATGCAGAATCGGGTGACTCCATGATTTTAGTTGCAAGAAATCTTGATAGGATTAATCGTGTTGCAGCTGATTTACGCACACGCGGTGCGCCCTTGGTTGAGTGCCTGCACAGTGATTTTGATAATACTCAGAAACACTCGGAGTTACTTGAAAATATTGAGGAAAGGTGCACTGATATTGCTAAGTATTATTTTTTTTACGGTTCTTTGCCTGAGCAAAAAGAGTGTGAGGCATCGTGGAGTTCAACTCATAATGCCTTAATGACAAACTTTTTAAGCGTTGTATCATTATTGACCCTGATTGCTAATAAGGTAGAAAAAGAGACAGGAAGAGGGATTGTTGTCGTATCATCAGTGGCTGGCGATCGGGGGCGGCAATCTAACTATATTTATGGCACAGCTAAAGGGGCACTCACTATTTTTTTGCAGGGTTTACGTAACCGCCTGTACCGATCGAACTGTTCTGTTACAACCATGAAGCCAGGATTTATTGATACTCCTATGACGCGCGATTTTGACAAAGGGTTGCTTTGGGTAAAGCCTGAAAAAGTTGCTCAAGATATATATAAAGCGGCAAGCAGAAGAAAAGATGAAGTTTACACCCCAGGGTTCTGGAGGTTGATCATGTTTATTATAAATAACATTCCAGAAATTATTTTTAAGAGGTTAAGTTTATGAGTCAAAGCCAGTTTATTCCGCTCATACTGTTTACAGTTTTAACTAATTTTTTGTCACAAATTATGCTTAAAAAAGGCATGACCATGATTGGCAAGTTTGAGCTCTCTTTCTCTGGATTGATGTCCTCTGCTCTTGATGTACTACTAAATTGGTATATAGTTCTCGGGATTTTTGTCATGGTTGTCAGTATGGCTTCTCACCTTGTTGTATTGTCGAGAGTTGAAATTAGTTTTGCCTACCCTTTTTTGGGTTTGTCTTTCGTTTTAATTACGGTGTATGGACATTTTGTTTTGGCCGAAGTTGTCACAATGTGGCGGGTTGCCGGAGTTCTTCTTATTTGCGCGGGTGTTGCACTGGTCGCTCGTACATAAAATTTTTAAAAAGGTAGATAAATTATGAAACATATTATCTTTGGGGGAGATGGGTTTCTTGGTACTGAACTCACAAAAAAACTAACAGCTCGTGGTGAACAGGTACTGATTTGTGATCGTAAACAGACTCTTGCTTCTGGTATTTATGATAGTCCCCAGGTCTCTTATCTTAAAATGGATGTCAAAGAGACTGCGACCTTTGAAGCCATTCCCACTGAACCGGATGATGTGATTTATCATTTTGCTGCTGAACTTTTAGTGCCTATTTTGAAAAGAAGTAAGCGTAAGGATTATTTCTGGCAAGCGCTGTATGTGGGTACTACAAATGTTCTTGATTTTATGCAGCAAAGAAAACTGGATAACCTTGTTTATTTTACTACTGATATGGTTTATGGGCACACACAAACCAATCCACGTTTTGAAGATCACCCCAGAGAGCCAATAGGGCCTTATGGTGAAGCTAAATACCGTACAGAACTTCTTTGCGGTGAATATCGAAATAAGGGGATGAATATTACTATTTTTCGTCCACGGCTCATTATAGGCCCTGGGCGACTCGGTATTCTTGAAAAGTTATTTATATTGATTGATAAAAATCTGCCGGTTCCAATGATTGGCAATGGTAAAAATTACTATCAATTTATTTCTGTAAGTGATTGTGCCGAAGCGTGTTTATGTGCTGTTGAAGCCGGATTTCCAAATGAAGAATACAATTTAGGATCATTAAATCCGCCGACCGTTAAAGAGCTTCTTAGTAGCTTGATAGCCGAGGCGGGTAGCAAATCATTCCTGGTACCTACACCCGTATCATTAGTTAAAAAAGCATTAGCAGCGCTGGATATTATTGGCAAACCCTTGATGGACCCAGAACAATATTTAATTGCAGATGAAACTTGCGTTCTGGATGTAAGTAAAGGCGAAAGAGAGCTTAACTGGAAGCCGAAAGATCATGATACTGACTTGCTAATTATTGCTTACAAGTCATATAAAGATAGATAAATTTTTCGAAAAACCTGCCGATAACCTTAAGTCTAAGGTTAGGGGGGAAGAGGTTTTCTCGCCCTAATTTACTCTCCCTATGGAAAGAGGAGTTCAAACTAAATAGGGCGGGAATATAATAATGCGTACGAATCGAATTGATGTTTGGGATGGCTGGCGTGGAATGGCTATCATTCTTCTATTATGTGGCCATTTCACCAATACACCATGGATATTGGAAGGCAGGATGGGGGTTGATTTTTTCTTTGTACTGTCAGGCATGTTGATGAGTACAATCCTGTTTGAAAAACGTATGAATCTAAAGGATTTTTATATTCGTAGATTCAGTCGCATTATTCCTGCATTTACACTGTTTGTGCTCGTTACATTTCTAGCTGCTAAACTTATAAGTCTAGATTTTTCAGCCAGTGAAGTCGTTGCTAATCTCACTTTTCTTCGCACTTATTATCCTGTAACCCCTCATATTTGGGATACAGATGTTCCAGTAGGGCATTTGTGGTCTCTGAATGTTGAAGAACATGCTTATGTCATCATGAGCATCTTGACGCTGTTTATTTTACGCAACACTAATGCTGCTTATGTTTTAGTCTTGCTTGGACTCATGTCAATCGTTGTCTGTTTTTATTATTATTCAATTGGGGACCTGGCACCCAAAGACTTTAGAATTAGAACCGAATCTGCGGTCAGTTTTATATTTTTGTCCGCAGGATATAATCTTCTTAAAAAACAATGGAATATTACGGTACCCCCTGTTTTGCCTGTGATAACTCTTTTGATTGCGATGATGTGTTATCTCAGCATTATGCCAAGTTGGCTGGCTTTTTCCTTATCTCCTCTACTTTTGGCTTTTACCCTCAATCATTTGCTTGAATCAGATCAGCTGTTTCGTAAATTTTTAGAGCTTAAAATAGTTCGTTTAATGGGAATTTGGTCGTTTTCTATATATCTTTGGCAACAGCCCTTCTATCGCTTTAACTGGAAAATACCTGGCCCTGATTTTATTGGTCTGTTGTTGGCAATTACTGTGGGCATACTTTCATTCTATTTATTTGAGAACCCGGTACGTACCTGGATTAACAATCGTTGGTCTAAAAATGCTTAATAATTCCAGAAACCTTTCTTGGGTCGCGCATGGTTTTATCATTGCTTCAAGCTTATTGTTCTTTTTCTACGCAATCAGCTCACCTACACAAAATTGGGACATACTGGGTTACGCAGCTTCTGCAATCAGTATCGAAAACGCTGACGAAAATTATGTGCATGATTATGTTTACCAGGGCTTTAAAGCGTATGCTACTGATGAAGAGTTTGAAAGCCTTACCGTAGGCAAGAAAGATGATGAAATTTTGTTTGCGGATGCTAATGCATTTAACCAAGAGATCCCCTTTTATAAAATTCGAATCATATTTGTTCTGCTAATACTTGGCTTGGTGAAATTAGGGGTCAATATTTTTCTGGCATCTCATATCGTTTCTGCTGCTCTGACTTGTGCAGGTTTGCTTGTTTTTTATTATGCATACAGACGAGTGATTCATCCGGCCTTTTGGATGATAGTGCCCTTTTTTTTCCAAATTTCAGGGATTCTTGATGTTTCTCAAACAGTGACCGCAGACTCGCTTGCTTTTTTCTGGACAGGGCTGATCTGTTTTGCATTTATGCAAGCTCATTGGCGATTGCTTTTTCTGTTTCTCGTGCTATCAGTCATGATGCGCACCGATATGATTGTTTTGGTTGCTCTATTTACGGGTTACTTTATATTATTTCAGCCTGATTTACGCAAGCTGGCAATTGTTAGTATGCTGGCTTCATTAGGAGTTTACTTTGTTGTTAACTCTGTTGTTGGCAATTACGGTTGGAGTACTGTATTTTATCTTGCATTTGTATCCAATATGACAGCGACGCACCCCGTCGAATATTCATCTTTTGGTGTCACTATTGAGCAATATATATCTGCAGTCACAGGTAATCTAAAGCTGATTTTTTATGATGTGCCGTTTTTATTGTTTGGAATAACGATTACTTTACAGGCAATTATTTTCTGGCTATCGCAAAATAAGGGTGGCTCTGTTTGGGATACATTGCTGCATATACATAAAACCCCCGTGCTCGTATTGAGTTTGTTGTCTGTCATTTATCTTCTATTGCATTATCTTCTATTTCCAGCGATTTGGGCCCGATTTTTTGTGGGGCAATATATGATTGGATTGCTGGGGCTCCTGTTTGTCGTGACAGTTCTTATAGAGAAAGTATCGATCTCAAAGTAAAATTTGATTTGATTGTCTATAACGAGTAGAATCGCGCGTTCGAAAGTCGGGTTGAAGACATTTTTTGCTATGTTGCGCTTGTCCGTCAGATCAAAAGAATTTTTGGAGAAAGTTATGTACGCGGTAATCAAAACCGGCGGTAAACAGTACCGCGTTACCAATGGTGATACAATAAAAGTAGAAAAAATTGATATCGAAGAAGGAAGTAATATCGATATTGATCAAGTGCTTATGGTTGGCGATGGTGGTGATGTAAAGGTAGGTGCGCCTTTTATTGAGGGCGGAAAAGTATTAGCGACTGTGATGAAACACGGTCGCGGCAAAAAAATTAAAATAGTTAAGTTTCGCCGCCGTAAACATTCGCGTACTCAAATGGGGCATCGCCAATGGTATACAGAACTTCAAATTACCGGTATTTCTGCTGGTTAATCAAAAATATAAGACGATAGATACGGAGAAATATAATGGCTCATAAAAAAGCAGGTGGTAGTACCCGAAACGGTCGCGATTCAGAGTCTAAGCGATTGGGTGTGAAGCGTTATGGTGGACAAGAGGTTCTTGCTGGAAATATTATTGTAAGACAACGTGGAACACGTTTTCATCCAGGGCTTAATGTAGGTTGTGGTCATGATCACACACTGTTTGCTAAATCAGCAGGAAAAGTTCTATTTGAGGTTAAGGGTCCTAAAAACCGCAAGTTTGTAAGTGTGGTTCCTAATTGATCTGAAGTCAGTATAATATGACTCAATAAAAAGCCCCGTTTTACGGGGCTTTTTTCGTTTAGCAATGTAGTTATTTAATGCCATGAAATTTATAGATGAAACCGTTATTCATGTTTATGCCGGAAAAGGAGGGAATGGCTGCCTGAGTTTTCGTCGTGAAAAATATATCCCTAGAGGCGGACCTGATGGTGGCGATGGAGGTGACGGCGGGAGCGTATATCTTGTCGCAGATGTGAACCTGAATACACTCGTTGATTTTCGTCATACTCGAAATTTTAGGGCTGAAAGCGGGCAAAATGGAATGAGTCGTAATTGTACTGGGAAAAAAGGCAGTGATAACTTTATTCGGGTACCTGTAGGGACTGTTGTTTGCGATGATGAAACGGGTGAAGAAATTGGTGATTTAGTTAGCGAAGGTCAAAAATTATTGGTCGCACAAGGTGGGTTTCATGGTTTAGGGAATACTCGTTTTAAGTCCAGCGTTAATCGTGCTCCACGCCAAACCTCAAATGGTTCGCCAGGTGATGCGCGAAAGTTACGCCTGGAGCTCAAATTACTTGCGGATGTAGGGCTTCTTGGGTTTCCTAATGCAGGAAAGTCGACTTTGGTTCGCTCAGTTTCAGCGGCAGAACCTAAAGTTGCAGATTATCCCTTTACGACACTTCATCCAAGCTTGGGTGTTGTGAGTCCTGCACCTTATCGTAGTTTTGTTATGGCTGATATCCCGGGGCTGATTGAAGGTGCTGCTGATGGTGCGGGTCTGGGTGTGCGTTTTCTCAAACATTTATCACGTACTCGTTTATTATTGCATATTGTTGATATCGCACCTTATGAAGAGGAGTATGATCCAGTTAAAGCCGTGCTTGATATTGAAAACGAGTTAAAAAAATTTAGTGAGGATCTATTTAAACTACCCCGCTGGTTAGTGTTTAATAAGTGTGACCTACTTCCTGAAACAGAGGTTAATGAACATTGCCAAAATGTTGTCAGGCAGCTTAATTGGAAGGGGCCGGTATTTCAAATATCAGGTATGAACAAAATGGGGACTTCGCAACTCTGTTATGCAATTATGGAGTATTTAGAGAAAGAGGCAGAAAAAAGTAGCAAAACTTGATTTGAGCAGGTGAGTAAATAAAGTGAAAACTCGAGAACAGTTAGGGCGTTCAAAACGCTGGATCATAAAAGTAGGCAGCTCCCTTTTAACAAATCATGGTAAGGGGCTTGATTATGAGCTTATTGCTGATTGGGTCAAGCAGATTGCTCAGTTACGCCATGAAGGGCATGAGGTTGTTCTGGTATCATCAGGAGCTGTTGCAGAGGGAATGAAGCGCTTGAATTGGCCGCATCGCCCTGATGCATTGCATGAGTTGCAAGCTGCTGCTGCTGTTGGGCAGATGGGGTTAATTCAGGCCTATGAATCCCGTTTTCAAAAGTATGATCTACATACTGCTCAAATTCTATTAACTCATGCTGATCTCTCTAATCGGCGTAGATACCTCAATGCACGAAGTACTTTGGCGACACTGTTGAGGATGGGGGTCATTCCGGTTGTTAATGAAAATGATACCGTTGCTGCAGATGAGATCCGTTTTGGTGATAATGACACCTTGGCAGCGTTGGTTGCGAACTTGGTGGAAGCTGATTTACTGGTTATTTTAACGGATCAAAATGGCATGTACGATAGTGATCCTAGAGATAATCCTAAGGCTCAATTAATCAGTGAAGCACAAGCTGGGGATCCTGAGCTTGACCAGCAAGCCGCAAGTGGAACTGTCGGTAAATTCGGTCGCGGCGGTATGTTAACCAAGGTAAGAGCTGCGGTACGGGCTTCTCGTTCAGGCACATCAGTTATTATCGCGTCAGGTCGGGAAGAAAATATTTTATCGAAGATTTCTTCAGGTCAAACGGTGGGTACATTGCTGCATCCCAACCAGGACTCCTTGGCCGTAGCTCGCAAACGCTGGTTGATTGAGCTGCAGCCACAGGGTTCACTTATACTTGATGATGGTGCTGTTATTGCGTTAAAAAATAGCGGCGTAAGTTTGTTGGCTATTGGGGTTGTAGAGGTAAACGGTACATTTACTCGAGGAGATCTTGTGACCTGCCTGACTGAATCAGGGCAAGAGATTGCCCGAGGGTTGGTGAACTACAATGCCGATGAAGCGGAAAAGATCAAAGGTAGCAGCTCAGACTCTATTCAGAGTTTAATTGGTTATACTAGGGAGTCCGAGGTTATTAGTCGAGATAATCTGGTGCTGATTTGATTTTGGATAAAAAACTGAAAAACAAACAAGCAGTGCGACACCTATATTCCATATGAGTGGCACCATTGCTTGTTTGGAAGTTCATTTTTTACATCGCCTGGATATGTGAGTTCAAACGGCTCTTATGGCGAGCAGCTTTATTTTTATGAATAATCTTTTTGTTTACCATTGTATCAATGACTGGTACAGCTACTTTATAGGCACTTTCAGCAGCAGTTTTTTCACCAGCAGAAACTGCTTTTAATACATTTTTAATGGCCGTACGCATTTTTGAACGATTTGCAGTATTACGTTGACGGCGTACTTCTGACTGTCTGGCACGCTTTGCTGCTTGTTTAGAATTTGCCAAGTTTTGACTCCTGCTTGTAAATGTACTTGATTATTAAAAATAACGCTGGATTTTGCACTTCTATTTTCTATTTGTCAAATTGTAAATTAAATCAGTGTAACATATTGATATTATTGAAATTAATTAAATATCAATGTTTTCAACGGATAATGCATGTTTTTCTATAAAATCACGTCGAGGCTCAACTTGATCCCCCATCAATGTTGTAAATATTTCATCAGCGCCCATTGCATCTTCAATGGTAACGACTAGTAAACGCCGAGTTTCGGGATCCATTGTTGTTTCCCATAGTTGATCCGGGTTCATTTCACCCAAGCCTTTATAACGTTGAATATTTAAACCGCGTGATGCTTCTTTTAAGAGCCAGGTGATCATCTGTTTAAAGCTATAAATAGATTGTTTTCTTTCACCGCGTTGAATATAGGCATCATGACCTAATAAACCACTCAAGCTTTGACCTAGTTTTTGAATGCTGCGATATTCAGCTGAATCAAAGAAATACTGATCAAGTATACGTTGCTTGGTATTTCCATGATTGAGTTCATTAACGGTAATTTGATATTCAGATGAATCTTTATATTCAGAGCTGATATTAAAGTGTGATTGAATATTGTCATCACTATTTAATGTTTTTTCTAAATCTTTGCACCATTGTTTTAATTCTGAGCTATTTTTATTGTTAAATGTTGTATAGATCATTTTTTCAAAAACAGCCGGATTCATTCTATTCGAGATACGATCAATGATCGACATCACCATCTGGTGCTCTTGAATTAGGTTTTCCAAAGTTTCACCCTTTATTGCGGGTGCCGCTGCATTAACAAATAATCCTGTATTATCGAGTGCTGATTGTAAAAGATATTGGTTTAGTTCAGAGTCGTCTTTTACATAACGTTCTTGACGCCCTTTTTTTACTTTATATAGCGGCGGTTGTGCAATGTATATATGGCCGCGTTCAAATAGCTCTGGCATTTGGCGATAGAAAAAAGTGAGCAACAGAGTGCGGATGTGTGAACCATCCACATCCGCATCCGTCATGATAATAATACGATGATAACGCAACTTATCGGGGTTATATTCCTCTTTACCAATTCCACAACCTAGTGCAGTAATCAGTGTCCCAACTTCTTGGGAAGAGATCATTTTGTCAAAACGTGCTTTTTCTACGTTTAATATCTTGCCTTTAAGTGGCAAAATAGCTTGATTACGTCGATCCCGCCCCTGTTTTGCTGATCCACCCGCAGAATCACCCTCCACAATAAATATTTCAGAGTGCGCAGGGTCTTTCTCCTGGCAATCAGCTAGTTTCCCAGGTAATCCCGCAATATCCAGAACTCCTTTTCTGCGTGTCATTTCTCTTGCTTTACGTGCAGCTTCACGTGCGCGAGCCGCTTCAACCATTTTTTCGGCTAATACTTTGGCTTCAGCCGGATTTTCTAAAAGAAATTCATTAAGCTTTTCATTAACAATAGATTCAACAACAGGTTTTACTTCTGAAGAAACCAGTTTATCTTTTGTTTGAGACGAAAATTTAGGGTCGGGTATTTTTACTGAAAGTACCGCAGTAATACCCTCGCGTGCATCATCCCCCGTTGTTGATACTTTCTCTTTTTTTGTAATTCCGAGGCTTTCAATATATTGATTTAGTGTACGTGTTAACGCGCCACGAAAACCTGCAAGATGTGAGCCACCATCACGTTGAGGTATATTGTTAGCGTAACAAAAAATATTTTCCTGATACGAATCATTCCATTGCATTGCAACTTCAACGGCTACATCAGATTTTTCAGCAGTAAAGTGTAAAATTGTATTATGAATAGGCGTTTTATTTTTATTAAGATGCTCAACGAAAGCTTTTATTCCACCTTCATACTTAAAAACATCTGTTTTACCTGTTCGCTCATCTATTAATTCAATGTGTACCCCAGAATTAAGGAACGATAACTCGCGCAGACGCTTTTCTAAAATATCATAACGAATAGTCAGATCACCAAAAGTGTCCCCGCTGGGTTTGAAGTAGATTTCAGTTCCTGTTGTACTTGATGATCCGATTTCAGCAATAGGTGCTACAGGGTTGCCATTTTCGTAGTTTTGAGTGTAAATTTTCCCATTACGATGAATAGTCAACTTTAGCTTTTCAGAAAGAGCATTCACTACTGACACCCCTACTCCATGTAAGCCACCTGATACTTTATATGAATTGTCATCAAATTTACCTCCGGCATGTAAGACCGTTAAAATAACTTCTGCGGCAGAAATCCCCTCTTCATGGTGAATATCGACAGGAATACCTCGACCATCATCTTGAACCGTTATTGAATCATCCGCATGGATTGTGACTATAATTTTTGAACAATGTCCTGCGAGTGCTTCATCAATAGAGTTATCGACAACTTCGAACACCATATGATGCAGCCCGGTGCCATCATCAGTATCACCAATATACATACCAGGTCGCTTTCTAACAGCATCAAGCCCTTTAAGCACTTTAATATTCGATGAATCATATATTGATGGCGTACCTGAATTCATGTTAATGGCTCCGATTAAATGATGCCTGGGGTTAAAATAAATAGTTCAAGCATCTAATTTTAGTTAATTACAGTATTGGCAATTATACCATTTCTCTGACTTTACCATGTTCCACGTGAAACAATCTGGTATTTTTAAATTGCTTCAATTCTAGCATTGCAAGATTAGTGGTTGTCACAAAAATTTGTGTGCCTAAAGAATATAATGACTTTAATAATGTGTAGCGATGCTTTTCATCAAGTTCAGCAGGTAAATCATCAATAAGGATGATGTTTGAACTCTTTGATTTTTCTGAAAATAGTGCGCATTGAGCTAAATAGAGTGCGCAAGTGAAAAGTTTTAACTGCCCGCCCGAAAGCTTTTCTTGCACAAGCTGGCCCTCCACCTTAAATAACAGGTCAGAACGGTGCGGCCCTTTCTCCGTAAATCCAAGCTTTATATCTTTGTTGTAAGTTTTGGTTAGCATGAGGTTGTACTCTAGCTCTAGAGGCCATCCGGCTAAATATTCCATCGATATTGGCTTGATATTAACCAGCTCATTCAAATAAAAAACCAACCTTTCAAAAAAATAACTTACGTACTCTTCTCTCAGTGAATGAATTTTTAAAGCAAACTGCTTTAGCTCTTGATCCCAAAAATTGTAAAGTTGTTTTTCACTTATTTTTTGTTTAAGTAATGAATTGCGCTGTTTTAATGCTCTTTGATATCTGACTGAATACTCTAAAAAAGAGTGTTCCACGTGGAACACTCCCCAGTCTAAAAATTTTCTTCTAAGACTTGGTCCCTGAAAAATCAGGTTTTTACTATCGGGAGTGATTAGAAGTAAAGGAAGCAGCTTTGTAAGGTCGGATGATTTTTTGAGAGGCTGGCCTGAAAGATGTATTTTAATTTTATTATTAATAAACTCCATGCCTATTTTTTTTTCATGGTGGGTATTGTTATTCTCTACAGTACAAAATATCTGAAAAGATCTTTTATTATTAGCAATAATAACTTTTTGTTTTTGCGTTCTAAATGATCGGGCTCGGGCTAACAGGTAAATTGCTTCTAATACACTGGTTTTACCACTGCCATTATCACCATAAAAAACATTGATTCCGGGTGATAATGTGATGTCAACACTATCTATATTGCGGAGATTATTGATTAGCAAGCGGTTAATTGCCATGTTTATATATGCATAGGCATAACAACGTATTTTGAACTATGATCACCTTCTCCTATGATAAGACAACTACTATCGGGATCTTTTAAAAACAGGTGAATGTTTTCCGTATTAAGAGTTGATATTGTTTCTAGAATATACGTTACATTAAAACCAATTTTCAGGTTTTCACCACTGTAAATAATTTCAATCTCTTCTTCTGCTTCTTCTTGTTCAGGGTTATGTGTATCAATTTGTAATAAATTATCTGAAAAGACTAAACATATACCACGATATTTTTCATTAGATAAGATTGAGGTTCGTGTTAATGCTTGTTTTAAGCTGTCTCTGTTAATAATAGCTTCTTTATTACTATTGCTGGGTATAACCCTGTTGTAGTCAGGGTAGTTTCCATCTATTAGTTTTGAAGTGAAACTCATATTCTTGGTTTTGATTTGAATATGATTATTACTGATTGAAATATAAACTTGTTCGTCGTTATCTTCTAATAAGCGTGCTAATTCTAATATGCCTTTTCTAGGCACAATAGCTTTTGAATTTTGATCATTTGTACTGCACTCAATTTCACTGAAAGCTAATCGATGCCCATCAGTTGCAATCGCTTTTATCTTATTCATTGATATATCAAGTAGAAGCCCATTAAGATAGTAACGTACATCCTGCAGGGCCATGGCGAACGTAGTGTTTTCTAAAAGCTTCTTTAATTTATACTGCTCGATTGAAAACTCTGAAGGATTTTTCAGTGCATCAATATTGGGAAAATCCTCTACAGGAAGCGTAGAGAGTAAAAATCGACTGCGGCCTGACTGGATAGTGACCCGCGAATTTTCAGATGTTGTAAATTTTATTTCTGCATTCTCAGGCAAGGCTCGACAAATATCAATCAGTTTTCTTGCTGGCAATGTAACTTCAAAGGGTTCTGGTGTTTCGAATGGCAGAAAAGAGACCATTTCAATTTCTGTATCTGTCCCGATAAAAGTTAGCGTACTGCCATCAGATTTAATTAATAAATTAGAAAGAACAGCTAAAGTTTGCTTTTTTTCTATGACACCACCAACGATTTGCAGCGGTTTCAATATATCTTCTCTATTAATTAATATATTCATAATATATATCTTTATATTTACTGTTATTACGTTAAAATAATCTGTGTATAATTATAAAATAACTTTATTTATCAAGGTATTGCGTGTGTTTTGTTTCTGTATAAAAAGCACTTTTAAAGTGTTTTGTTGTTAGTGAGTAGATTGTAGATAAAGTAGACTTAGAAATTTTATATGTTTTTATCAACATTATGTTGTTAGAGTTCTTAACAGGTTAGTATAGTCCTCACCGATCCGGCGATCTGATTCACGAAGCTCTGCAATTTTCCGGCAGGCATGAAGTACTGTTGTGTGATCCCTTCCGCCAAAGGCATCTCCGATCTCAGGCAAGCTGTGGTTTGTGAGTTCCTTTGAGAGGCTCATGGCAACTTGTCTTGGGCGAGCTACAGTTCGAGTCCTTCTTTTTGAAATTAGGTCTGCAACACGCATTTTATAGTAGTCAGCCACCATTTTTTGAATATTTTCAATTGTGACAAGTTTGTCCTGTAAGGTGAGAAGGTCTTTTAAAGCTTCTTTGGTTAATTCAAGTGTAATGGATTTTCCGGTGAATCGGGAGTTGGCAACAACACGTTTTAAAGCACCTTCAAGTTCACGAATGTTAGATCTGATGCGTTTGGCGATAAAAAATGCAACTTCATCGGGAAGGTCTACATTTGCTTGTGCGGCTTTGCTCATTAAAATAGCAACACGAATTTCTAGTTCCGGAGGTTCAATAGAGCATGTTAACCCCCAGCCAAAACGAGATTTCAAACGATCTTCAAGGCCATCAATTTCCTTTGGGTAACGATCACATGTCATGATGATTTGTTGTTGGCCTTCCATCAACGCGTTAAAAGTATGAAAGAACTCTTCTTGTGAGCGTTCTTTGCCTGCAAAAAATTGAATGTCGTCAATGAGTAGTGCATCAAGTGTTCGATAATGACGTTTAAATTCATTGATTGTGTTGTGTTGTAGTGCTTTTACCATATCCGCAACAAAGCGTTCAGAGTGTAGATAAGCAACACGCGCTTTAGGTTTGTTCGAAAGTATCATGTTACCGACAGCATGCATTAAGTGCGTTTTTCCAAGCCCAACACCACCATAAATAAAAAGAGGGTTGTAGGCATCACCGGGATTTTCGGCCACTTGCTTTGAAGCTGCGCATGCCATCTGGTTTGATTTTCCTGCAACAAAATTTTCAAAAGTATAATTGCATTGAAGTGCACTGCTGCTGTTATTTATGTTGTGTTGAAGAGGTTGCTCAATGTTTGCCTCTCCATTTGCAGCTGCTTCCTTTAAGGCAGGGGGCGTCGGAGCTTTTTTTATTGACCCCATTTCCAGAATAATTAGAGGTGGCTTGTTGTCAGTCAGTTCATTAACTGTGGCTTCAATATCACTTAATAAACGCTCATTGACCCAATCCATAACGAATCGATTAGGAGCCAGTAAATTTAGTGCTCCATTTTTTTCAATCGCTTGCAGAGGACGTATCCAGGTGTTGAATTGCTGGGCGCTCAGATCACCTTCTAATCGTTCCAAGCACATTTGCCACAAAGATGAACTCACAGGTTATTGCCCCTTTACCAAATCCGGTTTTTTTAATACTAGGTTATTTCAGGCCGATTATACGTTCTGAAATAAGTTATCCACAAGTTTTTCCACTGCTATTTTCTTTTTGTATATTGTTGAAACTTAACTTGACAAAACCTACTGAAAATGGGTACATTTCGCCGTTTGCATATTTGCACTAATTTTAAGAATTTAAACGAAACGTAAACCTTAAAGCAGGAATAATTCAGATGAAAAGAACTTTTCAACCCAGTGTAATCAAGCGCAAACGTACACATGGATTTCGTTCGCGTATGAGCACGAAAGCAGGCAGAAAAATTCTTAATGCACGTCGTGCCAAAGGAAGGGCTCGCCTGAGCGCTTAAAGCGTGAAAGCTTCTCGTTTACAAGGCTTTACAAGGCAATTCAGATTGACCCGATCTGATGAATTTCGACGAGTCTTTAATGATGCGCGACGTTATTCAGTCAAAGGTTTATTAGTTTTGGGGCGAAATAATGGGCTTGATTACCCTCGCTTGGGATTTGCTATATCAAAGCGCTCCATTAAGCTTGCTTCAAAACGTAATCGTATTAAACGGCTTGCACGAGAGAGTTTTCGTCATCATAAGTGCTCATTGAGCGGTATTGATCTTGTTGTATTGGGTCGAGGCTCGCTCGTGACAAAAACCAATCACCAAATTACTGAGGCTTTCAATCAGCTTTGGCAAAAACTTGCTTAGATGAAAAAATTAATTATTTCTTTAATTCGTGGTTATCAATATTTGATTAGTCCATGGCTTGGGAAAAATTGTCGTTTTTATCCAAGTTGCTCAAATTATGCCGAGGAAGCGATTAAATTGCATGGTGTATTTGCTGGTGGATGGTTAACGATTTGTCGGTTAGCGCGTTGCCACCCATGGCATGATGGCGGAGTAGATTTTGTGCCACAACATTTGAAAAGAAGTTCCCATAATGGATAACCTTCGTCCCATTCTCTATATCTCACTTGCATTTGTTCTGTTTTTATTGTGGGAAGCATGGCTTGATCATAATCAGCCCCCTGAAACCGAAATTGTAGCGACTGCACTAACAGAAAACAGTCAAGCTCTTGATGTACCCGATGCACCTGTGGTGGTCCAAAGTACGCCTGTTGGGTCATACGATGTACCTTTAAATAGTGAGTCTGCAGAAGATCAAACACAGTTTATTACAGTAAAAACAGATGTTTTTAATATAAAAATAAGTACCACAGGGGGAGACATTCGTGAGCTGGACCTACTGAAATACCCTGTTGATGCTAAAGATCCGGATAATCCTGTCAAATTTTTACAGGATACACCTAGTAAACGCTTTATTGTTCAGTCTGGTTTGCTTTCAAAAGGTGCCGCACCTGATCATCATGCCGTTTTTAGTGCCGAAAAAAATGAGTACGAACTATATCCAGGGGACGATCAATTGAAGGTAACCCTTCATTGGCAAGATACCAATGGGGTTAAGGTTGATAAAGTTTACACTTTTCATCGCGGCAGTTATGTAGTTGATCTGGAGCAAATTGTTATAAACGGCTCTGGCGAAAGCTGGAAAGGTCGTCAATACCGTCAGCTACAGCGTACGAGTGGTGAAGAAAGTGATTCATTCTTCATCTATACCTACACTGGCGGCGTCATTTATAGTGATAGCGAAAAGTATGAAAAAATAGACTTTTCTGATATGTCTTTACAAAACCTGAAGCGCGATGTTACGAATGGTTGGCTTGCAATGATTCAGCACTACTTTGTCGCTGCAATTGTACCAGAGAAGGGTGGAAATGAGCACTTTTTTTCGAAATCCCTGAATCACGATCGTTATCTGTTAGGTGCGGTGTCACCAGAACAGATTGTTGCTGCGGGTGACCAAGGTGCATTTAAAACAGAGCTGTTTATTGGCCCTAAGCTTCAGAATGAAATGGCAAAATTGGCACCAGGCCTGGAATTAACGGTCGACTATGGCATGCTTACAATTTTAGCCAAACCACTCTTTGTGTTATTGGACTTCATTCACCAGTTTGTAGGAAACTGGGGCTGGTCTATTGTTTTTGTAACACTATTAATTAAACTGGCATTTTTCCCGCTTTCAGCGAAAAGCTATCGCTCTATGGCGAATATGCGTCGTTTGCAGCCACGTATGGTCGCCTTAAAAGAGCGTTATGCAGATGACAGGGCCGGTATGGCAAAAGCAACCATGGAGCTGTATAAAAAAGAAAAGATCAACCCTGTAAGTGGTTGTTTGCCCATGCTATTACAGATTCCTGTATTTATTGCTCTTTATTGGGTGTTATTGGAAAGTGTGGAGCTGCGACAGGCTGACTTTATGTTGTGGATTAATGATCTATCCAGTAAGGATCCCTATTTTATATTGCCACTGTTAATGGGTGCATCAATGTTTGTTCAGCATAAACTGAATCCTGCGCCAACGGATCCAATGCAAGCTAAAATGATGATGATGATGCCTTTCATATTTACAATCTTTTTTGCATTTTTTCCTGCTGGGTTAGTGTTGTATTGGGTAACAAATAACCTTATCTCAATTAGCCAGCAGTGGTATATCACTCGCAATATTGAAAATGAAGCTAAGCCCAATAATTCATAAATAGTTTTAGGCCGAAAACGGAATTTTCATTGATTTTTAAAAAGCCTCATTATTAATAATGAGGCTTTTTGTTTTTTAGGTGCATTATTATGTCTGTTGAAATTGACACTATTGCAGCATTGGCAACCCCCTCGGGTCGTGGTGGAGTTGGAATTGTTCGTATTTCTGGAAAGTTGGTTGTTAATATTGCTCAAGCGGTTTTAGGTTATTTGCCCGAGCCCAGAAGTGCAGATTATAGACCTTTTTACGGTCAAAACAGAGAAACGATTGACCAAGGTATCGTGCTTTACTTTCCTGCACCCCACTCTTTTACTGGTGAGGATGTGCTGGAATTGCAGGCGCACGGTGGGCCTATTGTGATGGATATGTTGTTGCAGCGTGTGGTTGAGCTGGGTGCGCGTATCGCAAGGCCTGGCGAATTTTCTGAGCGTGCCTTTTTAAATGACAAGCTGGACCTTGTGCAAGCTGAAGCAATAGCTGACCTGATTGAAAGCAGCTCTGTTCAAGCAGCACGAAACGCACTTCGATCACTACAAGGCAAATTTTCGGAAGAAGTAAAAGCACTTGTTGAGCGTCTGATTCATTTACGTATTTATGTTGAATCTGCAATTGATTTTCCAGAAGAAGAAATTGATTTTTTATCGGATGGCAAGATTGCAGGGTTACTGGATGATGTAATACATATATTAGTGAGTTTGACCCAATCAGCCAAACAGGGAAGTTTGCTCAGAGAAGGCATGAATGTTGTGATTGCTGGCCACCCTAACGCAGGCAAGTCGAGTTTGCTTAATCGGCTTGCATGTCGTGATGCAGCAATTGTGACTGATATTCCCGGTACGACACGTGACGTTTTAAAAGAACAAATTACGATTAAAGGAATACCTCTACATATCACTGATACTGCTGGGCTTCGAAAAAGTGATGATCCCGTTGAGCTGTTGGGAATCGCTCGGGCGCGTGAAGAGATTAAACGAGCGGATTGTATTTTATTCGTCATGGATGATCGAGAGGACTTTTTGCTGCAACAAGAGATTATTAATGCCAATTTTCCGGAAAATACACCACTAACTATTGTTAGAAATAAAATTGATCTGACAGGAAAAAAAGCTGGTTTGTACAAAAATGAGTGCAGAGTGGAACTATTGCTGTCTGCTAAAAAGGGCGATGGTATCGATCTTTTGTGTCAGCATTTATTAGATATTATGGGTTATCAACAAAATGCTGAAGGAATATTTATGGCGAGAAGGCGTCATCTTGATGCATTAATGAGAGCGCATGAGTGTTTGCAAAAAGGAAAAGAGCAGCTGCTTGAATTTAAGGCGGGAGAGTTATTGGCCGAAGAGTTGTTGCTGGCTCAAAAAGCTTTAAATGAAATTACAGGTGAGTTTACTTCAGATGACCTGTTAGGAAAAATATTTTCCAGCTTTTGTATTGGAAAGTAATAGGCTTTTTGTGATAGTGTTAAAAATTCTGACAAATGATATTGAGTTAAATAGAAAAGGGATGTAGTTTAAGCGATGTTGTCTGGAAAATTTTATAATATTTAGAGAGAGATCGTAATGAAAAAACAACTTATTCTTATTGTTGGTGGTTTAATTTCAGTAGTCATGTTAAGTGCATGCAGCTCAGGATATGTGAAAAGCATTGAAGCGACTGCAACACAAGCGTTAACTGTAGCGGATGAAGCAAAAGTAGATGCTGCGACGGCTCAATCGACGGCAGATAAAGCATTGAGTGCAGCTCAAAGCGCACAGAACAGTGTTTCGGATGCAAGTGATGCGGCAATGTCAGCAGAAAACAGAGCCCAGCAAGCATTGAATGCAGCAGAGCAAGCCAAAGCAGAGGCTGCACGTGCATTAGAGGCCGCCAATTCTGCAATTGATCGTTCAAACCGTATGTATGAAAAAGCGATGAGCAAATAAGATTAAGAGTTCTTGATGTGCTTAAAAATCAGGCTTTCCCAGGAGCCTGTCCGAGAATGGAAGTCGTAGCGAGGGAAAGCCATTTTGAGGCAGATTTGGTGTAAATTTGAGGCGAATAGTTGTTCTATTTAACGAAAATTTACACCAAATATGGCCGAAATGGATTTTCCGCAGTAGACTTTTCATTCTCGGACAGG
>WFXF01000071.1 GCA_015490755.1 Gammaproteobacteria bacterium | reverse complement strand
TTGGTGAACAGTTGCCCCGGCAGGGCCACCATGCACTCCACCAGGTCGGCTTCGATCAATGCCTTGCGGATTTCGCCTTCGTTGTTGGTGTTGGAGCTCATGGAGCCGTTGGCCAGCAGCAGCGCCATGGAGCCCTGGTCGTTGAGGTGGTGCAGCATGTGCTGTATCCAGGCAAAGTTGGCGTTGCCTTTGGGCGGGGTGCCGTATTTCCAGCGCACGTCATTTTCCAGCCTGGCGTGCCACCACTCCTTGATATTGAAGGGTGGGTTGGCCATGACGTAATCGGCGCGAAGATCGGGGTGCTGGTCGTCCAGAAAGCTGTCGGCGTTTTTCTTGCCGAAGTTAAAGTCGATGCCCCGGATGGCCATGTTCATGGCGGCCAGTTTCCAGGTGGTGGGGTTGCTCTCCTGACCGTAGACGGAGATGTGTTTTTTCTGTTCGTTGGCGTCGTAATGTTTTTCGGCGGCGTGGGCTTCGATGAACTTGTCGTTGGAGACAAAGAAACCACCAGCACCCATGGCCGGATCATAGACGCGGCCGTTGTAGGGGGCGAGCATTTCGACTATCAGGGTAACGATGCTTTTGGGGGTGTAGTACTGGCCGCCCTGCTTGCCTTCCGCCAGGGCGAACTGGCCGAGAAAGTATTCGTAGACGTGACCGAGAATATCCTTGCTGTGCAGGTTCAGCTTTTGGCCGTTGTATTCGGGCTTGCTGAAGCTGGTGTCGGAGAATCTGTTGATCAATTCGGTGAGGTTGTGGTTATCCACCTGATACTGGCTGACACGGGGTAAAACGCCCTTGAGCTTGGGGTTGACCAGCTTGTCGTCGATCTTGAAGTTTTCGATGGATTCCAATGCGTTGTCGATTAACCTGGAGACAGAAGTGATCTTAAAGCTCTTTCCATCGCCTAACTCAACTTCACTGCCTATGGGTAAGGCTGCGGTGCTTTTTATGAAATCCCAACGCGCTTGTTTGGGCACCCAGAATACGTTCTTCTCCTGGTAATAGTCGTGCAGTTCCAGCTCGGCATTGACGGCTTCCTCATATTCTTCGTCACTGTCGTAATCGTCACGCGGCATGTGGTAGAGGTTGTCGTTGCCGTTTTGATCGGGGGCACCCTCGGTGAACAGGTGGCGCAGTTCGGCCTGCCGTTCTTCAAAAGCATCGGAGACGTATTTGAGAAAAATAAGCCCCAGCACAACGTGCTTGTAGTTGGCTGCGTCCAGGTTGTTGCGCAGTTTGTCAGCCGCCTTCCAGAGCTTGTCGTCGAGGGCTTTCAGGAATTCTTGTTCAGCTGTGTTCATAGGGTTTTCTCGTGCCTTGTTTTATATTCCGTGTCAGTTATTTAGTCTGACCCCTGTCTGCCGACGAGGCAGGCGTCTTCTGTTCTTGTTGGATGATCCAGCGGTCAATTTCGCTCTTGCGAAATCGCCACGAGGCACCTACCTTGAATCCCGGGATCTTTCCATCAGCTGCCAGCCGATAGGCTGTTTTCTCCGTCAGTTTCAGATAACTGGCGACCTCTTTAATGGTCATAATGTCGCTTGTCATGGCATTCTCTAATATATGGATATATGGACAATGATGCTAAACTGAGAAAATACGGGAAATATAGGCATCAATCAAGAAGAAAAGCGGAGAATGTCGGTTAAACGCGTAATCTCGACAGGGTTTCTTGGGTTGTGATTAATGCAGGAGTGAAAGCCACCAATAACAGACCTGACACCACCCTCCTTATGGTGCTTGAAATGGTTTATTCCAGCCTGATGTTCTGCTCCTTGCAGGTTGCTTCAACTAACGCCAGAACCTCGTGGAGGAATTTGTTGCGGTCTGGTGAAGGTGTCAGGTCAGGTACGGGTGCGGCTTTATGTCTGGAGTAATCCAGTATGGTATTGTAACAACTGACGTTAAATCTATGAGGCGTTGTTACAATGGTTAGTACAACTTATTCTGCTCACCTCTTCGGGCAAACCACTGCGACCGGGTTGTCAGAAATGCTTGATGCCCAGGTCGGCATCTGTTCGCTTTTGCGATATAAAAACACAAGAGGAGGAACGACAAAGTGCCGCAACCAAGAAATGAGCTATTGAGGAGCATGTTATCGATTTGCCGCCAAAATCGGCTCAAATGGTGTTATGTCTTAGCTGACAGTTGGTTCTCATCCAACGAAAACATGAAATTCATCTATAGAACAGCTGAAAAAACACCTTATTCTCGCCCTGAAAAGCAACCGCTATGTAGCCCATGGTCTGGCCGATAAGAAACAGGGCTGTTATGTGCGTATCGATTAAATAGAATCCATGCTCTACTGGCGTTTGTCAGGTTTTTACCTGTTCTTTTTTGCATCTGTGGGGCTTCTTATGCCCTATTGGTCAGCCTATCTGGACTCACTGGGCTTTAGTGCACAAGAGATTGGCATTTTGATGGCGCTGGCGATGGCCACCAAAATTGTTTCTCCCAATATTTGGGGATGGATTGCAGATAAAACGGGGCGGCGTATTCGTCTGGTGCGATGGGGATCATTTGCTGCGGCGCTGGGTTTTTGTGGTGTTTTTTACGATACAACGTACGGTTGGTTGCTTTTTGTGATGGTTGTATTCAATTTTTTCTGGAATGCAGTACTGCCCCAATTTGAAGCCATTACTCTTTCTCACCTGAAAGATGACTCTCACCGCTACAGCCGGATTCGGCTGTGGGGTTCCGTTGGTTTTATTGTCGCAGTCACTCTGATGGGGTGGGCTCTGGATGTGTATGGCGTCTCTTTGTTGCCAGCGGTGTTGGTGGTGATGTTGTTGGGGATATGGGGTGTGAGTCTGTTTGTGCCTGAGTGCGAAAGGAAGGTGCATCAGGAAAAGTCCGAGCCTTTTTTTGAAATTCTATTCAATCCAGCTGTTGTTGCACTGTTTGTGGGTTGCTTTCTGATTCAATCCAGTCATGGGCCGTATTACACATTCTTTACCATCTATCTCACCGATATTGGTTATTCCGGTCAATTAATCGGGCAACTATGGGCGTTGGGGGTCGTGGCTGAAATCGGAATATTTTTGGTTATGGCCAGGGTTGTTGGATATTTGGGATTGCGGCGCTTATTGTTGCTGAGTATGGTCGTCACTACAGTTCGCTGGGTTTTGATTGGTTTATATCCTGATCATCTCGGTACTCTTTTGTTTGCACAAATATTACATGCAGCCAGCTTTGGTATGTATCATTCAGCTGCTATTCAATTGATCCATCAATATTTCTCAGATTCAAACCAGGGTCGTGGGCAGGCGTTGTATAGTAGCTTGGGGTTTGGTGCGGGCAGTGCCTTTGGAAGTTTGTATAGTGGTTATATCTGGACTGTTTACGGAGCAATGTATAGTTACTTTTTTGCTGCATTTCTGGCCTGTTTGGCTTTTTTGGTTGCGTGGTGCTTTGTTAAAGAATTAGATCGTTAAATAAAACGCGCAAAAGGATTGACGGGATGAGTTTGTGTGAGTATTATCGCGTCCTCAATGACAATAGGCTGTTGTCATTGAAGGTTTCGGGGTATAGCGCAGTCTGGTAGCGCGCCTGCTTTGGGAGCAGGATGTCGGGAGTTCGAATCTCTCTACCCCGACCATATTTTAAAAGCCTGTGTAGTTTGATCATGCGCCCGTAGCTCATCTGGATAGAGCATCGGCCTTCTAAGCCGAGGGTAGCAGGTTCGAGTCCTGCCGGGCGCACCATTTATGGTGAGCGTAGCTCAGTTGGTAGAGCCCCGGATTGTGATTCCGGTGGTCGTGGGTTCGAGCCCCATCGTTCACCCCATTTTTATAGGCTTTCGCTGAGTGGTCGTGCTTGGCAGTTTTTTATTAATAAATAGTTTGATCTCTTTTTATTTTAAAAATTAAAAGTAAGACTTTTCAGACCTGTTCTGTATAATAGCCGCGTTTTTAATTTTTTAAATGTCTGATATGCGAGAGTGGCGGAATTGGTAGACGCGCTGGATTTAGGTTCCTGTGGGGTAACCCGTGAGAGTTCGAGTCTCTCCTTTCGCACCATTTATTTTTCCAGATTAGTGTGAGAAGCTTTAATTAGTGGTGGTTTTTTCTGGTATGGAGAAAGCTGTTGTGTGTTCAACTATAAAGTGAGCTGGAATAGTTACTATTGAATTTTTTGAGGAGTTGAAATGGAAATTGCATTAACTGAAACTCAAGGTCTTGAGCGCCGTATGAGTATGGGTATTGAGGCTGATAAGGTAAACCAGGAGATGCAGGTGCGTTTGAAGTCGCTCTCCAAAAAATTGAAGATTGATGGGTTTCGTCCCGGGAAAGTTCCTCTGAGTGTTGTGAAAAGCCGTTATAGTGCACAAGTTAAACAGGAAGTGCTTGATGAATTAGTACGTAACACTTTTTCTGAAGCAGTTCAAAAAAAGGCGTTGAAATTGGCTGGACCACCACGGTTTGAGATTGAAAAAGAAGATGAGTTTCAATTTGCTGCAATTTTTGAAGTATTTCCGGATGTTGATGTGGCCTCAACAGCAGAAATGAAAATTGAAAAGCCACAGGCTGAAGTGGTTGACGAAGATGTTGATGAAATGATTAATACTTTACGTGAGCAGCGTCTCTCCTGGGAAAAAGTTGACCGTGAAGCGCAAGATAAAGATCGTGTTGAGATCGATTTTGTTGGTACTATCGATGGTGAAGAGTTCGATGGTAACCGAGGTGAGCATGTGCCTGTTACACTTGGTTCAAGCGGGATGATCAAAGGGTTTGAAGAAGGGCTTCTGGGTGCTAGGGCGGGTGAAGAGCGTTGTTTGAATCTGGAATTTCCTGAAGATTATCATGTTAAAGATCTGGCGGGAAAATCGGTTGTTTTTAAAGTTAAAGTGCATGCTGTTTTTGAACCAAAACTGCCGGAAGTTGATTCAGACTTTGTAAAGCAATTGGGGATTGCTGATGGCGATGTTGATGCATTTCGAGCACAGGTAAGAGAGCGGTGTGATGTTGAGCTTGAGCAGCGTTTAAAAGATAAAATCAAGGCCAATGTTATGGATGCCTTGTTGGAGGCGAATAATGTAGAGCTTCCAAAAGTGATGGTTTATGAAGAGATGGAAAATTTACGTAAGGAATTTTCCGATAGGGTGGCTCAACAGGGTATTGACTCTGCTAGTATTCAATTGCCTGCAGCTGTTTTTGAAAAACAGGCTGAACGGAAGGTCTCTTTAGGGTTAATTCTTTCAGAAATTGCAAAACAGCAAGATATTAAAATTAAAGCAGAAAATGTTCGTGATACAGTAAATATGATTGCTTCGGGTTATGAAAAACCTGAAGAGGTCGTTAATTGGTATTACGAAGACCGTCGGCGTCTGGCTGGGGTTGAATCTCTGGTGCTTGAAGATCAGGTTGTTGAGTGGGTTTTGGAAAATTCTGATGTGTCGATACGAACAATGAGCATGAGTGAGCTTGTTGATGATAGTAAGCAGTGGGCGGCTTAAACAATACTAAGTAGTACATTAATAGCAGCATAAGGCAAATTTAATGATTGATACTATGAATAAAGGGATTGCTGGAACAGTGACTCAATCACTTGTTCCTATGGTTGTAGAGCAATCTGCTAGAGGTGAGCGTGCGTATGATATTTATTCACGCCTCTTAAAAGAGCGGGTTATTTTTCTGGTTGGGCCTGTTGAGGATCATATGGCTAACCTGGTTGTTGCTCAATTGCTATTTTTAGAGTCAGAAAATCCTGAAAAGGATATTCATCTGTATATTAATTCACCGGGTGGATCTGTTAGTGCGGGGTTGGCAATTTACGATACCATGCAATTTATCAAACCGGATGTGAGTACATTGTGTATTGGTCAGGCCGCGAGTATGGGGGCACTGTTATTGACGGGTGGAACTAAAGACAAACGCTACTGTTTACCTCATTCAAGAATCATGATTCACCAGCCATTAGGAGGATTTCAAGGGCAAGCTTCTGACTTTGATATCCATGCAAGGGAGATTCTGGCGGTTAGAGAGCGTTTGAATAACATTATGGTTAAGCATACGGGGCAATCGATAGATGTTATACAGAAAGATACAGATCGTGATAATTTTATGAATGCAAAGGAAGCTGCTGAATATGGAATTATTGATACGGTAATGACTCACAGGGATGCTTGAATCATTGCCTGTTTTTAATTTTTTGATCTATATTTGTGAAAAAATGTCAGTTGTGTTGCCTGGTAAAACGATAAAGCGGAGACTGTTATGAGTGACGACAAGCAGGATAAAGGTGATAGCGAAAAATTACTTTATTGCTCTTTTTGTGGAAAGAGTCAGCATGAAGTACGTAAGCTGATTGCAGGTCCAGCAGTATTTGTATGTGATGAATGTGTCGAGTTATGTAATGACATTATTCGTGAAGAAGTCAGTGATCAGCCTACCTCTATTGATGGTGCCAAACTTCCTTCTCCGCGTGAAATTAAACAGACTCTTGATGATTATGTGATTGGTCAGGCTCATGCCAAGAAAGTGTTGGCAGTTGCTGTTTATAATCATTATAAACGTTTAAATGCGAGCAGTGAAAGCAAGGGTGATGTTGAGCTCTCCAAAAGTAATATATTGCTGATTGGGCCAACGGGTTGTGGTAAAACACTGCTAGCTGAAACGCTTGCCCGAACACTGAATGTTCCTTTTACAATTGCTGATGCAACAACCCTGACTGAAGCTGGCTATGTCGGTGAAGATGTTGAAAATATCATCCAGAAGTTGCTGCAAAAGTGCGATTATGATGTTGAAAAAGCGCAGTCAGGAATTGTCTATATTGATGAGATTGACAAGATTTCCCGTAAGTCGGATAACCCCTCAATTACCCGGGATGTTTCGGGTGAAGGCGTTCAACAGGCGTTGCTTAAACTGATTGAGGGAACCATTGCTTCTGTTCCACCTCAAGGGGGCAGAAAGCATCCCCAGCAAGAGTTTTTGCAGGTTGATACCAGTAATATACTCTTTATTTGTGGTGGAGCATTTTCTGGATTGGATAAAGTTATTCGTGATAGAACTGAAAAAAGTGGTATTGGTTTTTCGGCAGTAGTTAAGCGTAAAGATGATGAAAGCCAGGTAGGTCAACTGCTTTCTAATATCGAGATGGAAGATCTTGTCAAGTATGGGTTGATTCCTGAGTTTATAGGGCGATTGCCAGTGTTGGCAACTTTGGAAGAGCTGGACGAAGAGGCTTTGGTTCGTATTTTGACTGAACCAAATAATGCGTTGACAAAGCAGTATTCACGTTTGTTTGAGATGGAAAATACTGAGCTTGAGTTTCGTGATGATGCGTTGGAAGCCATTGCTGCAAAAGCGATGGAGCGCAAAACAGGGGCTCGGGGTTTGCGTTCTATTTTAGAGCGGGTTTTGCTTGATACGATGTATGATCTACCTTCAATGGATAATGTTAGTAAGGTTGTTATTGATGAAGGTGTTATTGATTCTGATGCTGAACCTCTATTGATTTTTGATGGGGGTGAACAAAAGCAGGCAGTAATAACGGCTGCAGGTGAATGATTCCAGGATAATAATCTGCATTATCAACTTTAAAAACAAGTGCTGTCAGGCGACTGGTAGCGCTTGTTTTTCTATAGGTTATTTAATTTAAATACTTTTCAGTCAGCTTGAACTTCTATTCTTTAAAAATTTATAGTCCTTGAATTTTTTTAAATTGCCCATACCTTTTTCCATATCTAATTATGTTCTCTATAAATTTTGCAAAGCGTGCCCTGATAATATCGATCGGTCTGGCCGCTATACTAAAGCAGTGTGATCGATCATTTGAGGAAGGGTAGTTATGGAACAGAGTAATGATAAAGTTTCAGAAAAGGTGTTATATCCAATATTACCATTAAGAGATGTGGTTGTTTATCCGCATATGGTTATTCCTCTGTTTGTTGGGCGCGAAAAATCTATAAAGGCACTTCAGGTTGCAATGGAGGGTGATAAGCAAATTATGCTCGTTGCTCAAAAAAATGCGACTGTTGATGACCCTAAGCCTGATGATATTTACACATCAGGAACACTTTCAACAATATTGCAATTGTTGAGACTGCCAGATGGTACTGTAAAGGTGTTGGTTGAAGGTGTGAGGCGTGCAACGATTTTGGATACTTTTGAAACAGATGATTTTTACTCTGCACATATTGCAGTGCTTGAAAGTACACCCTCGGAGAATGAACATATAGAAGTATTACGCCGTTCTTTGCTTGGGCAGTTTGAGCAGTATGTCAAGTTGAATAACAGTCTGCCGGCCGAGCTTCTTACATCACTTTCAGATATTGATGATCCGGGTCGTTTGGTGGATAGCGTTGCAGCGCATATGGTTCTGAAAATAGATGCACGTCAGGAGATATTGGAAATAGAGGATATTGCTGTTCGCCTGGAGCGTCTTATGGTGCTTTTGGAGTCAGAAATAGATCTTCTTCAGGTTGAAAAACGTATTCGCGGCCGAGTGAAAAACCAGATGGAGAAAAGCCAGCGAGAATATTATTTGAATGAGCAAATGAAGGCCATTCAAAAAGAGTTGGGTGATATAGATGATGTGCCGAATGAAATTGAGGAGCTTGCTCGGAAAATTGAAAAAGCAGGTATGCCTAAAGAGACTAAATCAAAGGTTGTTGCTGAGCTTGGCAAATTAAAAATGATGTCACCGATGTCGGCTGAATCAACTGTCGTCAGAAATTATATTGACTGGATGGTCGGGCTTCCCTGGAAGAAACGCAGCAAGGTCAAGCATGACCTGAATGAAGCAATGCAAACCCTGGATGATGATCATTATGGGCTTGGTAAAGTCAAGGAACGTATTTTGGAATACCTTGCTGTTCAGCAGCGTGTTAAAAAGTTGAAAGGGCCTATTTTGTGTCTGGTTGGGCCGCCTGGGGTAGGAAAAACAACGCTTGGGCACTCTATTGCGAAGGCCACTGGTCGTAAGTTTGTGAGAATGTCTTTGGGAGGTGTGCGAGACGAGGCCGAAATTCGTGGTCATCGACGCACATATATTGGGGCAATGCCTGGTAAAATCATACAAAGTCTATCTAAAGTTAAAGCGAACAATCCGCTATTTCTGTTGGATGAGGTGGATAAGATGGCAATGGACTTTAGAGGCGACCCTGCCTCAGCGTTGCTTGAAGTGCTGGATCCAGAGCAAAACCATACATTCAATGATCACTATCTGGAGGCAGATTATGACCTTTCTGATGTCATGTTTGTTGCAACTGCAAATAGTTTGAATATCCCGGGTCCATTGCTTGATCGCATGGAGGTCATCAGGTTGTCAGGGTACACCGAAGATGAAAAGCTGAATATTGCCATGCGCTACATTCTTCCAAAGCAAATGAAAAATAATGGCCTTAAAAAAGAGGAAGTGAGTCTTTCTGAAGGCGCTATCCGAGATATTATTCGTTATTATACGCGAGAGGCAGGTGTGCGAAATCTGGAACGAGAGATTTCAAAGATTTGTCGTAAGGTTGTTAAAAGCATCCTTCTGAAACCAAATAAAGGAAAGAAAATATCAGTGGGCGCACGTAACCTTGAAAAATACCTTGGTGTAAGGCGTTTTCGTTATGGGCTTGCTGAAGATCAAGCGCAGGTAGGTCAGGTAACCGGGTTGGCATGGACAGAGGTTGGTGGTGACCTGCTGGTTATTGAAGCGGCCAAAGTTGCAGGGAAAGGGAAGCTCAGTATTACTGGGCAGCTGGGTGATGTGATGCAGGAATCAATACAGGCTGCAATGACGGTTGTACGAAGTCGTGCAATACAGTTGGGTATTCAACCTGATTTTTATCAAAAGCATGATATTCATATTCATGTTCCAGAAGGTGCTATTCCCAAGGATGGCCCAAGTGCAGGTATTGGAATGTGTACAGCCTTGGTTTCAGTGTTGACTGGAATTCCAGTTAATTCCAACCTTGCAATGACAGGAGAAATTACATTAAGGGGAAAAGTGTTGCCTATTGGAGGCCTCAAGGAGAAGTTGCTGGCTGCACATCGAGGAGGGATACAGACAGTTTTGATTCCTGAGGATAATGTGCGAGATCTGAAAGATATTCCGGAAAATATTAAGCACAACTTAAATATTAAGCCTGTTCAATGGATTGATGAAGTATTGAAAATCGCATTAATCAAACCACCTCAAGCGCTATCTCAAAAAGAGATAGAGGCGATCTCTGAAAGGGTTTCTAATTCAGTTTTAAGTGCTGAAATTCGGCCCCATTAACTTGTTGGTATTATATTGAAATCACTTCAATCTATTGTGGAATAGTTTCTTTTTATAAATATATAATATTTTCATTGACAAGAATAAGCCTGCGCTGTAAAGTTCGCGCCAATGGATGAAAACGCTAATACAGCAAGCGTTTAGTGTGATAAAAGCAGGTAGAATTGTTGTGTTTATTTCACTGTTGATGTAAAGTTCGCACTCTTCATGGTTTTAGAGTTTCTTACATACTAAAGAGGAGTATGCTTGTGAATAAGTCTGGGTTTATTGATGAGATTTCTACATTTGCTGATATATCTAAAGCAGATGCAAGTAAGGCCTTAGATGGAATGATTAATGCTGTTACTGAAGCATTGAGAAAAGGTGATCAGATCTCATTGGTAGGATTTGGTACTTTTACTGTTCGTGAGCGTTCAGCTCGTACGGGCCGTAACCCTCAAACTGGTGAAGTCATTAATATAGCTGCTTCAAAAATTCCTGCATTTAAGCCTGGTAAAGCGCTTAAAGATGCTGTTAAAGCAGGTTGATTTTAAGTAAGAATTTGGGTGCTTAGCTCAGCTGGTAGAGCATCGCCCTTACAAGGCGAGGGTCACAGGTTCGACTCCTGTAGCACCCACCATTTTGGAGCGGTAGTTCAGTTGGTTAGAATACCGGCCTGTCACGCCGGTGGTCGCGGGTTCGAGTCCCGTCCGCTCCGCCAATAAATAAGGGTGTATCTCATATACGGGGTACGCCTTTTTTTATGTCTGAAATATTTATGTCTTGCACTCTATTTCAGATATAAGCTAATAGTTACTATTTATTTCAATAGAGATTAGAAAAAATGCTGCAATTTATTCGAAATCGTGCGCAAGGAACCATTTCCTGGATTATCGTTGGTTTGATCATTATTCCGTTTGCACTTTGGGGGATTAATAATTATGAGAATGAAGCCACTGTAAGTGTGGCCAGTGTCAATGGTGTTGATATCACCCAGCGAGAGTATCAAAATGAATATCAACGTGAGCGCTCTCGTCTTCAATCTATGTACGGTGAAAACTTTGATATTGCATTGCTGGGAGAACAGCGGGTTAAACAGGAGGTTGTAGATCGTCTTGTTGAGACAGAGCTATTATATCAGAAGGGGGTTGATGAAGGTTTTCGTGTGAGTGATGTCCAGCTAAATTTATCCATTCAGGGCATCGATGCTTTTCAAGGGGATAATGGCTTTGATGGTGAACGCTATAGGCGTGCACTATCGATGCAGGGTATGCAGCCTGCTGAATTTGAAGACTATTACCGACGTGCTCTTTTTGTCGATCAAAATCAAACGGGTATCATAAATAGCTCATTTTCAACAGCAAAAGAGATAGAAACGTTATTTAGGCTCAGCGAGCAACAACGTGAATTAAGCTATCTGATTGTGCCACTAGATCAATTCATGGAAAAAGTAACTGTAGACGATGAGACGTTGAAATCACATTATGATGCGAATAAGGAGCGTTATGAAATTCCTGAAAAAGTAAGTTTACAATATGTCGAATTGACCATGGATGATGTTGCAAAATCTATTAAAGTTACTGATGAGCAAATTCGAGAGCTTTATGAAGATCGCTTGTCTGAATTGACTGAGGAAGAGCAGCGTCGAGCCAGCCATATTTTAATTTTAGTAGATGAAGATACTGATGATGCTTCAGCACTGAAAAAAATTGAAGATTTATCCAGGCGTATAAAATCGGGAGAGGATTTTGCGAAGCTTGCTAAAGAGTTCTCTCAAGACCCTGGCTCAGCAGAGCTTGGTGGTGATTTAGATTTTTTTGGTAAAGGTGTGATGGATGATGCATTTGAAGAGTCAGTCTTCTCTCTTTCTAAAGGTGAAGTTAGCGAACCTGTGAAAAGTAGCTTTGGCTATCACTTAATCAAGCTGACTGATGTCCGTGGCGGTAAAACAAAACCATTTGAAGATGTGAAAGCTCAATTAAAAGAAGATATTGTTCAGCAAAAGGCTGCTGATCTTTTTCTCGATCATGCGGAAACATTAGCTAACCTTACTTATGAAAATCCAGAGAGCCTGGATGCTGTTGCGAGTGAGCTGGGTTTATCTATAAATAAAACTGCTCTTTTTAGTCGTGGTCAGGGAGAAGGAATTGCGCAAAACCCCAAGGTAAACTCTACTGCTTTTAGCGAGGATGTTCTGGGAGAGAGAAATAATAGTGAAGTTTTGGAAATAGCTAATGACCGGTTGGTTGTCATCCGTATTGATGAACATAAAGATTCAAGTATTCGCCCTTTTGAGGAGGTAAAAGAGGAAATTTTGAAGGAGCTTCGTCGCGCTGAAGCCTTGAAATTAGTGAAGTTGGAAGGTGAAAAGTTAGTTGTTGATATGAAAGGTGGTGCTGATGGTGAGGAGTTAGCTGATAAAAATAGTTATGAGTGGAATGAGCCTGGATTTGTAACACGCAATAGTCAAGAGGTAGATCGATCTATATTGGAGTATGTTTTTAAAGCAAAAAAACCTGAAGATAATAAAAAAGTGATTTCTGGTGTTGAGCTCTCTTCTGGTGATTATGCTGTGACTGTTATTTCAGGAGTCAAAGCAGGAGAGGTACCCAAAGTGAGCTCTTCAGAATGGAAAGGGGCAGAGCAAATGCAAACCCGCATGCATGGAATGGCTGATTTAATGAGATATATAGAAACACTCAAATCGGAAGCAGATATTACTTATAGTACCGAAAATTATTAACGTGGATGAGATCTATATAAAAGTAGAGGCATCACGGCATTATATAGGTGGCTCTGATACTTCCGCTCACAAAGCAGAAAATATAGCTAAAAAACTGCAGCATGATCTGATTATCAAGCTGCAGCAGCGTGGCTCACACAGGGGATGGCTGAGTGACGCCAGTGATTCACCTGGTCAGACTATTTCAGTAGAAGATATTTGTAAGCTCTGGAAGCAGTCTGAGCCTATTGTTTTATCAGGTTTTATCGATTCCAACGGCTTAATTGAGCAGAAAGATCACATAGATCAATCTTACCGGTTGATGAATGATGTGCTCAATGATGAAGAGTGCAACGAATTACTTTATCAAGAGCCTTATTTTTCACGCTTGTCTAATCGTTTTGAAATCCTTTCCAGTATTTACGATGAAAATGATCCGCAAGCAATTGAAAAAATTGAATGTGATGTGATTGATGGTGATGATGTTGTTGCTGAAAATTTATGGCTTAAGCTTTCCTGGCTCTCTTTTGTAGAGGAAGATGCCTCATTGCGATTTCGTTTTTCTTTTGGCCTGGAATCTTATGAAGATGTCGCAGCGGATCCGGATCGCCAACAATATGCTGCAGAATTTACAGAAGCTGTTTTTCCAGAGTCGGCACTGATCAGCCATAATGAATCATTGAAACAGCTATTATGTAAAGTACTTGATGTTAATGAGGTTTCTTATGTCGAACGTATTGTTTTCTTTAATGCACCTGAAGGTGGTGCTCAGTTTCATCAGGATATAGAAAAAGGTCATCAGGGGGTTGTTTTCGCGCAGTTACGTGGGCGCACGGGCTGGTTAACCCTATCCAAGCAAGCCTTGATTGATGAAATTCAGATGTTTTTATCGCGTCCTGATGCTTCTTTATTGATGCAGGCAGTGAATGATTGCGAAGAAATTGAGTATTTATATGCAAAAGCATCGGATAATATTTCATTGTCAGCTTATCTGGATGAATCTGATAACGATCCATTAGAGAAATTAATTAATCGTCTGCCCGCTTTTGCCCAGCAGCTTGTTGAACGCGGCCATGTTTATATCGTTAATCCAGGTGATATCGTATTGCTGCCACAACAAGATATAGATCACTGTGCATGGCATGCTGTGTTATGTCTGGATGATTTTCCAGGTGAAGCGCTCTCTTTTGCGGTTCGAGAATACTCTTAAACGCTCTAATCAGAAAACCTCAGGTTACGTTGATCTGAGCATCCAGCAGTTCCAGTTCAGCACTGAGTGCCTGCTTGGCCTCACGCTGACCCGCATGGGCAGAGTAACCACCCACTGAGAGTGGTGCTTTTTTCGGCTCCATATCGATTTCATGCCAATGATGATAAGGCACGGCGACAATGCGTTCTTTTAAGATAGAAAGAAATTTTTTTTACCATCTGCTTGTTGCGGGTAAAGCCGATGCGTATGACATCTTCAAGCATGAGCGGCAGCAGATGGGCGGAAGGTTCGCTGCAAATGATCGGGCCTTTAAAACCTGCGGCGAGCAGATAGGGGATACGTCCCACATGATCAATATGCACATGGGTGACGATCAATGCTTGAATGTGATCAATTGGAAACTCAATCTCCAATCGATTCTCTTCAGCTCCATCTGATGTCTCTTCATTGCCTTGAAACAGCCCGCAATCGACAAGAACCGCTGCGCCGTTATCAATGAGCAGTTCATGACATGATCCTGTCACGCCATTGATCGCACCGTGATGCAAAACCTCAAAATTGTGATGGTTCATAAAACCAATCCCTCACCTTTCCAAAATTAATTTCTGCCTTTTTGCTAAGAGGCTCACCTAACTCAAACTGATACCCCCGAATGCGCAGAAGATAAGCGGGTGGTGCTTCTTTTCCATAAGTTTTTTTATAAGCATAAAGCAATGCTTCAGGTGTCATCGCATGGCTGGTATAGGAGCTGTCTTTACATGCTGAAATTTGTGAATACTGGAAGGGGGCTTTGCAAGAAATATCGGCATCAATGAATATGATTTTTTCACGCCCGACAAGCTCGATCACATCTTCAATCTGAAGTTGCATATCACAAATACATTCAACACCTTCAAATTTTTTGGTTTCAATATAGTTGATGAACTCAGAGCCTAGCGCATCATCGCCACGGCCAGGGTTGCCATAACCAAAAAGAAGTACTTTAGCGCTCAATTGTACCATCCGAATGTTTGAATAAGCGATCGACCTGTTGACCAGAAGCATCAACTAGTTCAATTTTCAGCGGCATTTTTCCTAAGGCATGTGTCGCACAAGAGAGGCAGGGATCATAAGCGCGAACTGCAATTTCCAGATGATTCAGTAACCCTTCTGTAATTTCATGACCATCAATATAGGCATCTGCAACCGCACGAACTGATTCGTTCATGGCCTGATTGTTACTGGTTGTTGAAACAATCAGATTCGCTTTTTCGATCAACCCTTCATCATTCACAATGTAGTGGTGAAATAGTGTGCCACGGGGCGCTTCGATAACACCAATGCCTTCACTTCGTTTTTCATCACTTTTTACGGTAAGGTCAGTTCCATAAATATCAGGATCGTTGAGCAGATCGTGAATCGATTCAGCGCAATGCAAAACCTCGATCATACGCGCCCAGTGGTAAGCTAGCGTATCTTGAACAAAACCGCCATCAGCAAAAGCTTTGAATCGCTGTCTCGCCTCTTCCGCCAGTGGCGTGGATATGTAATCGCAACTATTTACTCGTGCCAGGGGGCCGACCCGGTACCAGCCTTTTTCTTTGCCCAGCTCGGTAAGAAATGGAAACTTCATATAGGACCACGGACGAACTTCTTCGCGAATGATCTTTTGATAACCTCGATAATCAAACTGATCGAAAATGGTTTCTCCGGTGACAGACTTGGCTCGCAAGCCTCCATGATAGAGCTCCAAGGCTCCTTGATCATCGACCATCGACAGGAAATGGCTCCCAATCGCTGCAAAATTGTGGTTTTCTGCATGAGTGACATGGATCTTTTCATTCAATGTGACAGCATCTTGCGACCAGACCAGCACCTCATTAATGTCAGCTAATAGCTCGTTACGCTCTTCAGCTGCCAATGCTTTGTTCATACCGCCCGCAATAGCAGCGGTGCCATGAATTCGTTTGCCTGAAATTGCTTTAATGATTTGTTGGCCGTATTTGCGCAGTTTTACCCCTTTGAGTGCCAAATCGGGATAATCTTCGATGACACCGATGATATTACGATGCGCCAAATTTGAGCCAAAACCAAACAGAAGATCAGGAGATGAGAGGTGAAAAAAGTGCAACGCATGTGATTGCAGTACTTGGCCAAAGTGCAGCAGACGGCGTAGTTTTTCAGCAGTAGGGGTCAGTTGCTCGACACCCACAATTTGATCAATCGCCTTGGCGGCGGCTAAATGGTGTGAGACCGGGCAGATACCACATAAACGTTGTACAAAAAACGGAACCTCCCAATAAGGCCGTCCCTGTATAAACTTTTCAAAACCACGAAACTCAACAATGTGCAGGCGCGCCTCCTGAACTCGGTTATTCTCATCAAGTAACAAGGTGATTTTCCCATGCCCCTCAACACGAGTGACAGGGTCAATCGCAACACGGCGGAGATTTGAATTTTTTGTCTCTTTTTCCATGCTTATGCCCTTAATCGTAACGCAGCATTGTTCTTGGCAGAAGGGGTTCACGCCCCTCAATCAGATCACCTAATACTTTCATAAAAGCATCCGCAGGAGGCGGGCAGCCAGGCAGGTAATAATCGATCTTTACAACTTCATGAACAGGATGAACTTTATTGAGCAAAAGTGGAACTTCTACGTCATCAGGAATTTGTGGATTTTCCACGCCTATGCCATTGAGGTACGATTCTGCCAGACATTCTGACAACGGATGATGATTGCGCATGGCAGGTACACCGCCGTTGATCGCACAGGCACCAACGGCAATGAGAATTTTGCAACTGGCTCGAAACTCTTTAAGAACATGAACATTATCAATGTTGCATAAACCACCTTCAATCAAACCAATATCGCAAGGATCACAATGTTTGATATCTGTCAGTGGTGAGCGATTAAATTCGACATGATCAAGCAGTTCGATAATTCTTTCATCAATATCAAGAAATGACATATGGCAGCCAAAGCAACCAGCAAGGGAGGTTGTGGCAACGCGCAGTTTACTCATGGTGCGAACTCTTTTCAGAGAGTTTTACATCACCCAAATCGATTTCAGTGACGCTACGCAGATCAAAAGTTCGGCAGCCGATTGGAATCTCGTAGCCGCGCTCTTTGATCAGGATCGCACCCACGGGGCAGATATGAGCGGCCAGATCATTTTGTTCGATATCTGAATCCCTTAGCTTGCCTGACGGTGAGTTGACGATAAGGTGAGCATTGTCACCGCGACCAGCGATAGCAAATACATCTTTTTTATCGAACTCACGGCTGGCACGGACGCATAGCTCGCATAGAATGCAGCGGTCCCGATCCAGCATAATCGAAGGGTGTGATGCATCGACTTCACGCTTGGGATAAAACTGTGGGAAGTGACCATCGAGCATACCGAGATGGTAGGCCACCGCTTGTAAGGTGCAGTTACCTGTTTTTTCACAGGTCGGGCATAGATGATTGCCTTCAATAAAGAGCATTTGGGTAATGGTGAGGCGTGCTTTGTTGAGCTTTTCACTGTTATTGATCACCTTCTGCCCATCTTCCGCTTTCGTTGTGCAAGAAGAGGTTGTATGCCCGTTGACCTCAACAGTGCAGAGCTTGCAACTGCCGTGTGGTTTAATACATGGATTGTGGCAGAGGTGGGGTATATAAATGTTCGCAGCCAGTGCCGCATCCATAATCGTCTGGTTACTTTTAAAGGGAACTTCGATGCCATCAATTAAAATGGATTGGCTCATAAGTGTGCTCCTGGATCATCTCTATTTGTCATCAGACGCGCCTCTGATAGTTCAGAATCTAGATCGAATTCAGGCTCCATCTCTCTGTTTAGTAATCGTTTTTCAAAGGCGTTCGGGAAGTTTTTTAGACCATCCATGATTGGGTTCGCCGCAGAAGTGCCTAGGCCACAGTGAGAATATTGTGAAACCAGTGCAGAGAGGTGTCTGATTTCGTCAATATCGTAGGCGGTGCTGCGACCACTGCATAACTTGCTCATATTTTTTTCCAATAGCCGGGTTCCTACTCGACAGGGTGTGCAGAAACCACAGCTCTCATGAGCAAAAAAGAGGCTAAAATTATGGATGACCGCCAGCATATCTCGGTGTTTTGCAAAAATCATCAATGATCCGCCCGTTGAGAGATCCTCGAAACTGATAGAACGACTGAAATGATCTGGTTTGAGCAGGCGACCTGCGGGGCCACCTATTTGTACTGCCTGTACATTTTCAGCGCCAACATCATTGAGCACCTCTTGCAGACTCACACCAAAATCATATTCATAAATGCCCGGTCGAGCACAATTGCCAGAGACCGAAAGCAGTTTACTGCCTTTGGATTGACTCGTACCGTGGCTTTTAAACCAGTGATCGCCATGCAGTATAATTTTGGCCGTAGCAGCGAGTGTTTCTACATTATTAACGGCGGTGGGCTGGCCTAAATAACCCTGAGTGACCGGGAAGGGTGGGCGAATACGTGGAATGCCACGTTTTTCTTCCAGAGATTCAATCAGAGCGGACTCTTCACCGCAGACGTAGGCACCTGCTCCCACAACAATTGATATATCAAAGTCAAAGTCCTGCCCGAGAATATTGTTTCCTAATAGTCCTGTTTCACGCCGTCTCTGTAGTGTGGCATTCAGGGTATCCAGCAGGTAGCGGTATTCACCACGCAGGTAGAGAAACCCTTGTTTTGCACCAATCGCGTAGGCGCTGATCGTCATCCCTTCGAAGACTAGATCAGCATAGCTATTAAGTAGAACACGATCCTTGAATGTTCCCGGCTCGCCTTCATCGGCATTACAGATCACGTAGTGTGTATCACCCACAGCTTCGCGACAGAGTTTCCATTTCAATCCGGTTGAAAATCCGGCTCCGCCACGTCCTTTGAGGCCTGAAGCTATGATCTCATCGATAACATCAATGCTGCTGCGTTTGATTATGGCCTTCAGGGCTGATCCGGATTTAAATGGCTCAGTGAGTAAGAGCCCTTTTTTATGAATATTGTCACCAATATAAAACCACTGTCTGGGCCACGCTTGTATCACGGTATCGGACTTAATCAGCTTTACTATTTGATCAATTCGCTCAGTAGTCAGAGAGGTGATTGTGAGGCAATTATTGAGTAATAGCGATGCACCGTGATCGCACATGCCGATGCATGAAGTTTGATCAACCGATACCAATCCATCACTGCGTATGCGCCCCGGTTTGACATTTAATTTTTCACACAGACTCTTTAGCAGTTTGGTATCACCACAGCTGGTGCAGTTACTGAACAAAATATCAAATCGGCCGCGTGGTTTTCGATGGAAAAAAGTATAAAACTCAACAACGCCTTCAACCTGTGCTCGAGGCAAGTTCAGCGATTTTGATATGTTATTGATTGCTTCGTCAGAAATGAAACGTGCTCTCTGCTGTTCTCTAAAGAGAACATGCAGCAAGTGATCGGTATTTTGGGGTGAGTGTTCAGCGGTCATATCAAAGATATTATAACACCATGCCAAAAGAGTATCAGGAAGTTTCAATATCTATTTTTTCAAGCTTGGGGCTGTCCGAGTGCATTTGCCTTGTGTACGCGCAGCATGGGCAATTCGCAATCTCATCAAGCTGGGCACCAGGACTCTAACAGCTGTGAGCTTTGAATTAACCGTATCGTCTGGCGAGAACGCTCGCCACGCAATCGGGGATGACAAACAAGTGGTTGGCGCAACAAGGAGTCGTCTCGGTAAGAGAGCTGTGGATCAAGTTTCACTATGCTTGACGAACCGCCCGGTGCGGACCCGCATGCCAGGTGGTGTGGGGAGTGGGGGTTAGAGACCCCCGGTTACCCGATTATGTGTGCTTCTACTTCTTCTTTGAGAAATATTTTACGCCTTCAAGTTTCTCAAAGTCACAGTCTTGCGTCCAAACTAATGCATCAAACTTTTGTGCCGTCGCATAAATAATGCTATCCGCCAACGGCAGTTTGAACTCGACACCATAGTGGGCTGCGTTTATAGCTAACGAACCATTTAGTGGCACAACGTTGCCTTGCTCCATATGGGCGATACATTCCAGCGCTAAGTCTTCACCTCGTTGCCGCAGAATACACTTAAATACTTCAGTGATTGTTATGCTTGGGACAATTAATTTTTCAATATTTTCTATTGGCTTTGAGAACGATGTAGCATTAGCATCGCCTGCAAAATAGGACAGCCAAGCCGAGGAATCTACAACATTCATATACGGTCATCATCCCTATCAACATCAGTATCAATACCCTTGAGAAGGCCTTTCAAATTTTTCATTGGTTTTATAGGAATTAGCTCAATACGGTTGCGATAAGTAAGCATTTGTATCTTTTGCCCAGACACAATACCCATTGATTCTCGTACTTCTTTTGGGATAACCACTTGATATTTAGGAGAAACAGTAACAGATAGCATATTAACACCTCATCGATAAGATATTGGTATCACTCTATAGCTATCGATACTCTATGTCAAATACATAACGCCTAGCATGAGCGGCGTGCCGTAGTGGCATTTGTTTTGTGCTAATCAAGCACAAAACAAACGCCGCGGAGGTATGTCCGACTCAATGCAATTGTGTACGCCCAACATGGGCATGAACTAATGAGGTGAAAGTCCTCTGTAGGAAGATCACCGTTAAGTTGTTCTAATGAACGATATTTAACGCTAACTACTAGCGAATGGCAAGGGCCAACCCGCGAGGGGCGGTCTGAAGGAAGCCGG
>WFXF01000070.1 GCA_015490755.1 Gammaproteobacteria bacterium | reverse complement strand
GACCAAAAGCCTTCCATTGTATTCACATGTACTTCGTGAAACCCATCACCATCTTCATCACGCGCATATTCTCCCGAACCGTGATTAACCGTTTTATGTTCGTATCCCCATTCTGTCAATCGATGATAGATACTGTATTCATCTGTGTAGATCAAGCTACCCAAAGCAACAGTTGATTCGACCAAAGGCTTTATGGTTTTTTGCTGGCGCGCCTTTTAAACGCCGTCTACGGGAGGTCGTTCAGCACGTTCTACTGCTGCAGGATAGCCTTTATGCCCTGCAATCAAGTACACTTCGTAGAATTCAACTTCACCCTTCAGAGTGACTATTGGTTTTTTTTGACAACACCAGAACGAAGTTGCGAGACCATACGCTGCGCATCATCTTTGTTGAGATCCAGTTCTTTAGATATTTGGCGATTAGATAAATTTAATCCCATAAAATACAGACATAGTATCCATACTTTCAACGGTTGATGGTGACCAGAGAATATCGTATTTGTTAAATCATCAAAGCGTTTGTGACAACAATGACATTCATATCGTTGTCGAAAAACTTCGGTATCATCTTTTCCGCGTTTGATAATGTTTTCTGATTCACAATGCGGACAGGTAATTTTATTAGGCCATCTAAGTCGCCTGACTTGTTTGTAACATTCTTCATCATCAATCAAATTCTTTATTTCTAAGCCAACAACTTTTAACACTGCTCAGCATCCTTGCTCATATTCTACTCATAATGGGGTATCATATTAGCACGACCCCGAAATGCATATTGAGCCGAAATTAATTCATGCTGTTGAGCATATTTATAGCATCAATCACTTTGCTGATTTCTATCAGGTTTTTTGTGAAAACCGTAATTGTGCATTGTTTTTCTTGTTCGTTAAGCGGTTCAATGCTGGTGAGCTGTTGTTTGAGTACGCTGTGGCCAGCATCGGATACATTGCTGGGGTCTTTGCTGCGGTTTTCGATCCATTGCTCTAGCTGTTTGGTGGGCGCATTAGTATGCAATATGATAAAAGGCACTTTGAGCTGTTTGGCGAGTAAATAAAATTGCTCCCGTTGAGATTGCTTTAAAAAAGCGGCATCAATAATTGCTGGAAAGCCTGAATCGATAATTATTCGGGTCTGTTTTTCGAGATGCTTATAAGTTTTTTGGCTTGTGTTTGATGAGTATAAATCATGTTTAAAAATCCGCTTGCGCTCTACATCTGAACGTATGCGAATGGCACGATAGCTTTCCAGTAACAGTTGGCTTAATGTGCTTTTTCCTGAGCCTGACAAACCATAGGTGATAATAATCGGTGTAGGGTTATTTACGGTGTATTGCTGGGCTAAAGCGAGGTATTCACGGCATTGGTTTCGGGCTGCAACTCTTTCATTGGGCGTGGTACTTGTTTGTGCCGCACGAAGAGTTGCAACTTTTGCTCTAACAATTGCGCGGTAAACCAGATAAAAACGAAATAGAGTCAGGCCTTGATAATCACCGCATGCTTCTAGATAAGTATTGATCAGGCAGTTTGACAGCCGACTTTGTTTGCGGTCATCAAAGTCCATAAAGAGAAAGGCTGTTTCACTGATGGTGTCGATCCAGCGTAGGTTTGCGTTAAATTCCAGGCAATCAAAAAATACAATTTCATCATTGATCAGAGCGATGTTAGCCAGGTGCATGTCACCATGGCACTCTCGAATGTGGCCATTGATTTTACGGTTTTTAATGTGAGTGATCTGTTTTTTGAACTGTTTACTGCTCCAGCTTTCTAATGTTTTTAGTAGAGATAAATCTTGTTGTGATGTGAGTAATGGACGAATCTGTTCAAAATTCTCTTTGACAGGTTGTTTGACCAATTCTGGTGAGCCAAAGCTTGTTTTGGTGTCAGTGCTGGGAATGCTTTGATGAAACCCGGCAAGCTGTTTTGCAAGTTTTCTAATATAATGGATGGGTAAGCCGCTTTGACGGGTGAGTACTTGATCAAGCTGATCTTCTTGACGGAACTGTACCATTTTTACGGCATATTCAATTACGTTTGAGCCATGATTTAATTGAGGTGTATTCTCACGGCCTGTGATGGTGATGAGTCCGATATAAAGTTCTGGCGCGAGTCGCTGATTCAGGCGCAGCTCCTCTTTACAGTAATGAAGCCTTTTTTCCAGAGTAGAAAAGTCAAGAAAACCAAAGTTAACTGGTTTTTTGATTTTATAAGCATATGGGCCGGTGAGTAGTACCCATGCGCTGTGTGTTTCGATGACTTCAAATTTTTCAATCGGGTGATCGTAAATTACAGGGTTTTGCAGTGATTTGACAAGTTTCTCTGTGCTCATTGTTTTAAAAGTAAATCTTTGGCCTGGTTGATTTGTGTGGCCAAATGGGTTGAGCCACCACGATCGGGGTGATATTTTTGCATGAGCCGTTTATGTGCGGTCACAATCTCTTTTTTTGATGCACCAGGTGAGAGACCCAGTATCTTATAAGCTTCATTGATGCTGTGTTGGTTGTGAGTTTGTGCTTGGTTTGATTGTCGGCCTGTTTGAGTTCTTGCTTTATAGCGCTCAAACAAACGGCGCAGTAACGGAAGGTTCATTAGTAGTGTAGGGAGTAAACGCTTCATGAGTATGAAGAGAAACCCTGCCAAGGCGCTGGCGGCCGCAAATAACCAGTTCAGTCGTCCAGTGAGTGCTAAAAATATGAATATGCCAATAATTAAAAACAGCGCACTTTTACGCAGTGTTTGTGCGACTTCTTTGGCAGGTGTACGGGTGAACCAGTTTAATAGAATCATCACAATGATCACGATGGCTGCGATGATGATGAGCATTTTCATTGAGGTTGTTTTACACTCCAGATGTTGCAGGAAACAGTGCTGAACATGTTATCATAGCTCTGTTTTTTTATTCCTGACCAGTGAATTAAAATATTGTTTTAAGTGTTTAGAGGTTTATGTTGTTATGCCAATCTACGAATATAAGTGTGGTGCTTGTGGGCATCAGTTGGAAAAGATACAAAAAATGAGTGATGAGCCGTTGAAGGATTGCCCTGAGTGTGCTGAACCTGAGTTGGCAAAAATGGTATCAGCGGGTGGGTTTAGCTTGAAGGGCTCCGGTTGGTACGAAACTGACTTTAAACATGGTGGTAAAAAAGAAGCGCCCAGCTCTGCATGTGGCACGAATGCTTGCCCGGCTGCAAATGGTTAATTAAGTTGCGCCCATTTTTTTCAAACCGTACTATTCCCGCCTTTTCAAATTTTTAGTTATAGGAAAACAGGTCTTATGCGTACCCACTATTGTGGTCATGTTAATGAATCTCATTTGGATCAGGATGTCGATGTTTGTGGCTGGGTTCACAATCGTCGCGATCACGGTGGCGTGATCTTTATCGATTTGCGCGACCGTGAAGGGGTCGTGCAGGTGGTTTTTGATCCTGATGCCCATGAAAGCTTTGTGATGGCAGAGCGGGTTCGTGGCGAGTACATTCTGAAGATCAAAGGTAAGGTACGCCATCGTCCTGATGGAACGGTTAATGAAAATATTCCGACCGGAAAAATCGAAATTCTGGGTAAAAAACTGGAAATTCTGAGTGCGGCTGAAACCCCCCCTTTTGTTGTCGATGATGCGCTGGATACGCATGAAGACATTCGTCTGCGTTATCGATATATCGATTTACGCCGGCCACAGATGCTGGAGCGAATTCAGTTTCGTTCACGTGTGACTCACTATTTGCGTGATTTTTTGAATAATCACGGTTTTCTTGATGTTGAAACGCCGATTTTGACCAAGTCTACCCCTGAAGGTGCGCGAGACTATCTGGTGCCGAGTCGTACTCATAATGGTGAATTTTTTGCATTGCCGCAATCACCCCAGTTATTTAAACAGTTGCTGATGATGTCGGGTGTGGATCGCTACTATCAAGTGGCTCGCTGTTTCCGTGATGAAGATCTGCGAGCGGATCGTCAACCGGAATTCACTCAGTTAGATATTGAAGCATCTTTCATGTCTGATGATCAGATTATGACTTTGATGGAAGAGATGATTCGTGGAGTATTTGCACAAGAGCTTAAAGAGGCTTTGCCGAGCGAATTTCCACGCATGAGCTATGCGGAATCTGTCAATCGTTTTGGGGTGGATCGGCCTGATCTGCGTATTTCACTGGAGTTGGTGGATGTCGGTGATTTGATGGCAGAGGTTGACTTTAAAGTATTTGCCGGGCCTGCGAACGACCCTAAAGGGCGTGTTGCAGCACTGCGCTTGCCTAAAGGGTGTGATCTGAGTCGTAAACAGATTGATGCTTATACCAGGTATGTGAGTATTTATGGGGCTAAAGGGTTGGCGTATATTAAGGTTAATCAATTAGCTGATGGCCGGGCGGGTTTACAGTCGCCGATTCTTAAATTCCTGCCCGATGATGTGATTGAATCTATCATGGAGCGTGTGGGCGCTGAAGATGGTGATCTGGTCTTCTTTGGTGCAGATAAAGCTAAAATCGTCAATGAGTCCCTGGGTGCGTTGCGCGTTAAATTGGGTCATGAGCATGATTTTATTGAGCATGGCTGGAAACCTGTCTGGATCGTTGATTTCCCTATGTTTGATTGTGATGACAATACGGGCAAACTCAATGCATTGCATCACCCGTTTACTGCACCTAAAGCAGATAGTGTTGAAGCATTGGAGAGTGATCCTGAAAACTGTTTGTCGATAGCCTATGATTTAGTGCTGAATGGTACTGAGATCGGTGGTGGTTCGATTCGCATCAACAGTGAAGATATGCAACAAAGTGTATTAAAGTTACTAGGTATTTCAGTTGAGGAAGCGCAAGATAAGTTTGGATTTTTGCTGGATGCGTTGAAGTATGGTTGCCCTCCTCATGGCGGAATCGCTTTTGGGTTGGATCGACTGGTGATGCTGATGTGTGGTGCAGCGTCGATTCGTGATGTGATCGCGTTTCCAAAAACTCAATCCGCTGCGTGTTCGCTCACTTCTGCACCATCTAAAGTCAATGATATGCAATTAAAGGATTTAGGTATCCGCTTACGCAAGAAAATCTTAGAACAGGATAACTAGCAGGTTTTTTAGTATGTCTGTAAACACAGTCGAATTTCAAACGATCGCTCGCATGGATGACGATGAGTGTCAGGCGCGTATTGTTGCGGCCAGGGAGAAGCTGGGCGATCGTCTGGTGATATTGGGCCACCATTATCAGCGGGATGAAGTCTTTCAGCATGCTGATTTTAGTGGTGATTCATTAAAACTGTCGCGTGATGCGGCACAGTCGAGTGCTGAGTACATTGTTTTTTGTGGTGTGCACTTTATGGCAGAGGTTGCAGATATTTTGTCGCGCCCCGATCAGATCGCTATTTTGCCAGACCTGAATGCCGGTTGCTCGATGGCTGATATGGCCAATCGGGTCAATGTTGAACGCGCCTGGAAAGAGCTTGCTGAAGTACTTGATCCTGACGCAAGTATTACACCGGTGACGTACATCAATTCAGCTGCAGATCTGAAAGCATTTTGTGGTCGTCATGGCGGTATCGTTTGTACTTCATCCAATGCAGAGCGTGTGTTGAAATGGTCTTTTCAGCAGCGTGAAAAAATTCTGTTTTTCCCCGACCAGCATTTAGGCCGAAATACAGCCTATAAGATGGGCATTCCGTTAGATGAAATGGTCGAGTGGGACTTTGACAAGCCTATGGGCGGCCTGACTACCGATGCCATTCGTAAAGCAAAAATGGTTTTGTGGAAAGGTTTCTGTTCGGTGCATCAAGTATTTCAGGCAGAACATATTGATCAATTTCTTGAAAAATACCCTGAAACGAAAGTCATTTCTCACCCTGAGTGTTCATTTGAAGTCTGCCAAAAATCTGAATATGTAGGTTCTACAGAAGTTATTATCAATACGATTAATAATGCTCCTTCAGGCACACGCTGGCTGGTGGGAACAGAGCTTAATCTGGTGAACCGTGTGGCTGAAAACAGTAAAGCTGCGGGTAAAAATGTTCACTTTATGTCGCCTACACTCTGTATGTGTTCAACGATGTATCGCATTGATCCACAACACCTTTTGTGGGTGCTGGAAAATCTGCTTGAAGGTCGTGTAGTGAATCGTATTCGGGTACCGGAGCGTGAAGTTATTGATGCTAAACTGGCTTTGAAGCGTATGTTTGAAGTTTCTGTTTAAAAGGTAAAAAGGTTATGGCAGGTCATAGCAAATGGGCGAATATTCAGCACCGTAAAGGTGCTCAGGATGCCAAGCGCGGCAAGTTATTTACTCGACTGATCCGTGAAATTACGATAGCGTCCAGGATGGGCGGGTCGGATGTTAATTCAAATCCACGTTTGCGTTTGGCTATTGATAAAGCGTTTGCTGGTAATATGACAAAAGATACCATTGAGCGTGCAGTAAAACGTGGTGCCGGTGAGCTGGAGGGGCAGGACTTTGATGAAATACGTTATGAAGGGTATGGGCCGGGTGGTGTGGCTGTCATGGTTGATTGCATGACGGATAATAAAAACCGCACGGTTTCTGAAGTGCGTCATGCATTTAGTAAACGTGGCGGTAATTTGGGTACAGATGGTTCAGTCTCTTATCTGTTTAGTAAGCAGGGTATCATCAGTTATCCCGCCGGTGCAGATGAAGATGTGATTATGGAGGCTGCACTGGATGCCGGTGCAGAGGATGTGGTGAGCCATGAAGATGGTTCAATTGAAGTGCTGACGACGGAAGAGACTTTTGTGGATGTTAAAAAAGCATTAGTTGCAGCAGGATTGGAGCCTGAGCATGCAGAAGTGACCATGAAAGCTTCAACAACCGTTGAACTTGATCTTAATGGAGCACAGAAAATGCTGGCCCTTATTGATATGCTGGAAGAGCTCGATGACGTGCAAAACGTCTATTCAAATGCAGATATCTCTGATGAGGTGATGGCGCAGCTTTAGCGCTGGTCGAATCAGCCTAATGCGCATTCTTGGTATAGACCCCGGATCTCGCATCACAGGCTATGGGGTCATTCAAATTGAAAACAGAAAAACATGTTATGTTGCATGCGGAACGATTCGTGCTGAGGGTGAAAATTTTCCTGCTCGTCTAAAGAATATTTTTGAAGGCGTTCATAACGTTGTATCCTCTTACCAACCTGACGAAATGGCGATAGAACAGGTTTTTGTAAAGCTGAATGTCGATTCTGCCTTGAAGCTGGGACAAGCGCGGGGGGCTGCAATTTGTGCAACGATCAATGCTTCATTGAGTGTGGCTGAATATACACCGACCCAAATAAAGAAGGCGGTGGTTGGGCATGGTCATGCAACAAAAGCACAAGTGCAGCACATGGTGCGTGTGTTATTGAATCTTCAGGCAACGCCACAACCGGATGCGGCGGATGCACTGGCGATTGCACTGTGTCACTTTAATACCAGTCAGACGATTGCACAGATGGGAAATACCAAAAGTATGGCGAGAGGACGGTGGCGATGATAGGGCGTTTACAGGGACGGTTGCTTGAGAAAAAAGCACCTGAATTACTGGTGGATGTGCAGGGGGTAGGGTACGAAGTCAATGCACCTATGACGACTTTCTATGTGTTGCCTGAAATTGGTAATGAGGTGGTGCTTCATATTCATTTTGTTGTACGGGAAGATGCTCAGTTACTCTATGGCTTTGCAACCAGAGCTGAGCGTACACTGTTTCGCTATCTGATTAGAGTCAATGGTGTAGGAGCAAAGCTGGCCCTGACTATTTTATCTGGAATTTCATCCGATGATTTTGTTCGCTGTGTTCAGGAGGAAGATAGCACGACGTTGGTGCGTTTGCCGGGTATCGGTAAAAAAACAGCCGAGCGTCTGATTATTGAGATGCGCGATCGCTTGAAGGATTGGGATCAATCTGTAGCAGGGGCTTCTAATTCAGCCGGACAGGTGGTTCAAACAGTGGCAGTGGTAGAGCAGAGTTCTGTTGCCGATGCTGTGAGTGCATTGATTGCACTCGGTTATAAACCGCAGGAAGCAAGTCGTATGGTAAGGAGTATAGAAACCCAAGGTTTGCCAAGTGAAGATATTATTCGTTTTGCACTGCAAGCCTCTGTTAAAAAATGATCCAGAATGATTGAACCAGAACGCTTAATTGCAGCGCAAAACAGCACCCCGGAAGAAGAAAGTATTGATCGTGCCATCCGCCCCAAGCGACTGACCGATTATATTGGGCAGCCATCTGTTCGGGAGCAGATGGAAATTTTTATTCGTGCGGCTAAAAAACGCGAAGAAGCATTGGATCATGTTTTGATTTTTGGGCCGCCGGGATTAGGTAAAACCACGCTCGCCAATATTGTAGCTACTGAAATGGGTGTGAATCTCAAACAGACTTCCGGACCCGTGCTGGAGCGCCCCGGTGATCTGGCGGCATTACTGACAAATCTGGAGGCAAACGATATTCTCTTCATTGATGAAATTCATCGTTTGAGTCCCGTGGTTGAAGAGGTGCTTTATCCCGCCATGGAAGATTATCAATTAGATATTATGATAGGTGAAGGGCCGGCAGCACGTTCAATCAAGCTGGATCTTCCACCTTTTACTTTAGTGGGAGCCACGACTCGTGCAGGGTCACTGACTTCACCATTGCGCGACCGTTTTGGCATTGTGCAGCGTTTGGAGTTTTACTCGGTGAATGATTTACTCACGATTGTAAAACGTTCTGCTAACATTCTTGATCTGGATATGGAGCATGAAGGTGCTTTGGAAGTGGCACGTCGTTCACGAGGTACGCCGCGTATTGCGAATCGACTGTTGCGGCGAGTACGTGATTATGCAGAGGTTAAATCGGGTGGTAGAATTTGCGGCGAAGTGGCTATTAAAGCGCTGGATTTATTAAGCGTTGATGCTCACGGTTTTGATATGCTGGATCGAAAACTGTTGTTATCTATTATTGAAAAGTTTAATGGCGGGCCTGTCGGGGTGGATAGTCTGGCAGCAGCAATTGGTGAAGAGCGCGGTACGATTGAAGATGTTCTGGAGCCTTTTCTTATTCAACAGGGCTTTATGATGCGAACGACACGAGGGCGTGTTGCAACGAACAGCACTTATCTGCATTTTGGATTAAAGCCGCCTTCATATGGTGAGCAGCAGATAACACCAGACCTGTTTGGTGAAAAAGGTGGCTAGTTTTAAATGGCCGGTTCGTATTTATTACGAAGATACGGATAGCGGTGGCGTTGTCTATTATGCAAATTATCTAAAATATATGGAGCGTGCGCGTACCGAATGGCTGCGAAATTTCGATATCGACCAACCATATTTGCAAGAGAAGCATGGTGTTGTTTTTGCTGTGCGTTCAGTTGCTCTGGAATATTTAAAGCCAGCCCGGTTTAATGACCTTTTACAAGTGACGGTTATTTTAAAGAGATGTGGCAAGGCCAGTATGGAATTTGAACAAAATATCAGTCGCGTGATCAAACCCGCAAAATATTCATTGGAATTAAATGATAATGGCGAGCTTTTGTGCGAAGGCAGGATTAAAATTGCCTGTGTTGATGCCGTTACTTTCAAACCTCGTTCTATACCACAATCTGTATTAGGAGAAATAGCAGATGAATGTTGATCTATCCCTGGTTCATTTGATTACCGAAGCCAGTCTGTTAGTGCAGTTGGTGATGGTAACCTTATTGCTGGCATCACTCATATCATGGACTATGATTTTTCGTAAATGGTCGATGCTTAAAAAGGCAGCGAATGCCGCGGATGATTTTGAAGATCGTTTCTGGTCAGGTAAGGATCTGTCTAATCTTTATTCACAGGTTCATGCAGAGCGGCATAATGCTTCGGGTATGGAGAGTATTTTTATGGCCGGCTTTACTGAGTTTGCACGAATGCGTAAACGTACGGGTGTCGAACCTGCCGCTCAGCTGGAAGGGCCACATCGAGCCATGCGTGTTGCATTGAATCGTGAAGTAGATTCACTGGAAGAGAATTTGTCATTTTTGGCAACGGTGGGTTCGATCAGTCCATATATCGGTCTGTTTGGAACAGTCTGGGGCATTATGAACTCTTTTCGTGGTCTGAGTGAGGTGCAGCAAGCCACAATCGCAATGGTGGCACCCGGAATATCTGAAGCATTGATTGCAACTGCAATGGGCTTGTTTGCCGCGATTCCAGCCGTTATTGCTTATAATAGATATTCTGCTGACGTTGAGCGTTTGGTAGGTCGTTTTGACAATTTTTCAGATGAGTTTTATACGATTTTACAGCGTAAAGTACATTCACCAAGTTAAAGCATAGATTAGGAGCAGGTGAACTCAATGGTTAATGGACGTGTCAGAAAACGCCCAATAAGCGAGATCAATGTCGTACCATACATTGATGTTATGTTGGTATTGCTGATTATTTTTATGGTGACAGCTCCGCTGATGACTCAGGGAGTGAAGGTCGATTTGCCACAAGCCAATGCAGAATCTGTCGACTCAAATGAAAAAGAGCCATTGGAGCTCACTATTGATTCTAATGGTGATTATTATATGAATGTTGGCGGTGACCCAAAACAAGCAATTGATTCCGATACTGTCATGCAGCGAACATCTACAATATTACGTCTTCAGCCTGGTACTCCTGTTTATGTGCGGGGTGATGCGAATGTTGATTATGGTTCGGTGGTACGAGCGATGGTTCTGTTGCAACAGGCGGGAGCACCTAGTGTTGGCTTGATTACTTCAACGCCTGAAAAGAATTAAATGTTTAAAAGTTTGCCCTCTTTTTTGCTGTCGGCTTTGATTCATGGTGCACTATTAGCGCTTGTGCTTTTTAGTTATGATTGGGAGCTTGAGCCTCAGCAACGATTTTCACAACAGCCTGTCGAAATTGTAAAAGCGGTTGTGATTGATGATGGTCAATTGCAAGCTGAAATGGCAAAATTGCATGAAGAAGAGAGACGTAAGCAGATTGAAGAGAAAGAGCGTCAAGCTGAATTGGAGCGACAGGCTTTATTGGCTGAAGAAAAACGTCTGGCGGAACTAGAAAAAAAACAGCAAGAAGAGAAAAGGCGCCAGGCTGAAGCGAAGCGTCTTGCTGAAGTAAAAAAGAGAGAGGAAGCAGAGAAAAAACAGAAAGAGGCTCTTGAAGCTAAAAGAGCCGCTGAAGAGAAAAAACGGATTGAACAGGAAAAGAAAAAAGAGGCAGAAAAGAGACGGCTTGCAGAAGAAGCTAAACGTAAAAAAGAGAAAGAAGCCATTGAAGCTGAAGCAAAACGTAAAGCCGAAGAGGAGAAAATAAAACGTGAGGCTGAGTTGCAGCGGCAACGTGTGGCTGAGCAGCGTCGTTTACAGTCATTGCGAGGTGAATATATAAATATGATTGCCCAGCATGTTGAGCGTTATTGGCGTAGACCGCCCAGCGCAAAGCCTGGTTTGTCATGCACAGTGAAAGTCAAACAGATTCCAGGAGGTGAGGTGATTAGTGCGCGAGTGGATATTTGCAATGGTGATTTAGTTGTACATCGTTCAATTGAAGCAGCAGTATTAAGGGCTTCACCACTGCCAGTGCCACCGGATCCGGCATTGTTTGATAGAAACCTGGAATTTACTTTTAAACCAAGGGAGTGATTTCAATTGAACTGGATCTACTTATGAGAATAATTACTGTGCGTTTGCTAAGTGTATGTTTGTACCTCTTGATCTCTTCACAAGCGCATGCGGTACTAAAAATTGAGATTACACAAGGTATCTCCAGTGCCATGCCGATTGCCGTTGTTCCTTTTGGGGTAGAAGGAATGGAGAGTGCTCCTGTAGATTTTGCAGGTATTATTGCTGCGAACTTACATCGCAGCGGGCGTTTTAAGCCTTTGCCTGAAAAAGATTTTCTTTCACGCCCGACAACGGCATCAATGGTGCGTTTTAAAGAGTGGCGCATGTTACAGGCAGAAGGTCTGGTGGTGGGTAATATACGCAAAGTAAAAAATGGTTATGTCGTTCAATTTCATCTTTTGGATGTTTATAGCGGTAAGCGTTTGCTGGGTTATACAATTCCTGCCAGAGGTAAAGTGTTGCGGGAAAATGAACTGCGCTATGCTGCGCACCAAATCAGTGACATTATCTATAAAGAGTTAACGGGAAAACCTGGTGCATTCGCGACACAAATAGCTTATGTGACCTCCGTACTGGCAGCAGATGGTAAGCGGCGTTATTCACTTTTTGTTGCAGACTCTGACGGTGAAAATCCGCGTGCTGTTTTGACTTCAAAGTGGCCTGTTATGTCACCTTCATGGTCACCTGATGGTCAGCGTCTGGCTTATGTCTCTTTTGAAACAGAGCGGCCTGTCATATATATTCAAGAGTTATTGACTGGAGAGCGTAAACGCCTGCAATCATTTAAAGGATTGAATGGTGCGCCATCCTGGTCACCGGATGGTAAACAGTTGGCCGTGGTTTTTTCGCGTGATGGTAATCCGGAAATTTATGTGTATGATCTTGCTCGTGATAAACTGCGCCGATTGACACATAACCGTGCTATTGATACCGAGCCTGTATGGTCTCCCGATGGTGAAAGTATTGTGTTTACTTCATCGCGTAGTGGTGGCGCACAGCTTTATCAGATTCCTGTTGCAGGAGGGCGGCCAAAACGGTTGACATTTGAGGGTGATTATAACTCTCGTGCGACTTTTTCTGCTGATGGCAAATTATTAGCTATGGTGCATCGGGAGCGAGACAAGTATTATATAGCGGTGAAAGATTTGGAGAGAGGCGGAGTTCGTCTATTATCCGAGGGAGGATTGGATGAGTCGCCCAGTTTTTCACCGAACGGTAGTATGATTATTTACGCAACAAAAAATAGAGGCAAGAGTGTATTGGCTATTGTTTCTGTAGATGGGCATGTTCGGCAGCGGTTGTCACAAGCAGGGGATGTGCGTGAACCCGCGTGGTCTACATTTAAATTAAATTAATACATAAAAATATGTTGAACCTAGGAGAAAAGGTAATGAAATCATATTCAAAATTATTAGGGCTGGCTGCTCCTGCACTTATATTAATGGGTTGTAGCTCTACTGGAGAGGTGGTGGACGCACCTATTGAAGAGGTTCCTGCACCTGCTGTCATTGAGCAGCCTGTGACTCCATCCATCACAACAATACCGGTTGATCCTCCTACTTTTTCGGGTACAACTGAAGTTTATAGTGGTGATGCTTTAGATGATCCTGACAGCGTTCTAGCTATTCGGGTGATCTATTTTGAATATGATTCCAGTAATATAAGGGATGAGTTCCAATCGGTTATAAGTGCTCATGCAACTTATCTTATCGATAACCCTAATGCATTTTTGGTGCTGGAAGGTCATGCTGATGAGCGTGGTACTCGGGAATACAATATGGCATTGGGTGAGCGTCGTGCAAACTCAGTGAAAAATGCAATGTTAATGCAAGGTGTTTCCGCTGGGCAGCTGGAAGTTGTAAGTTACGGTGAAGAGCGCCCTGCTGTTATGGGGAGTGATAGCGACTCCTGGGCACAGAATCGTCGTGTAGAACTACGGTATCAAGGGCGCTAATGAAGAACTTCCTGGTACGATGCCTGTGTTTTCCTTACAACACAGGTATTGTAGCTCTACTATTAACTGTATCTGCTGCTTCTGTGAGTGGTGAAGCGTTGGCTCCTGTTGTGGAAGCAACATCGATTCAGGAGAAGCGGAACAGTCTGATTGAATCACGTTTGATTAAGTTGGAACGTTTGATGGAAAATCAGGTAATAATGAATTTGTCTTTACGCCTGGATGAGCTGGAAAATCAGCTGCAACAACTTCAGGGTGATGTAGAGTTACAAACGCATAAACAGGAAGATATGGAGCGTAGGCAGCGAGCATTGTACCTTGATCTTGATCAACGTCTGGAGGCATTGGAAACCGCATCTGATGCTCTTGAACCAAAAAATAGTGACCTGCCAATAACACCTGATGAAAACTTGTTGCTATCAGCCACCCCGGAAAGTGATGAGATGATACCTGGAGCAATATTAGTGACTGCAGCGGATGCTGTTTCAGAGGTCGCTGAGCCGCCTTCTCAAGGTTTCACCTCTTCTAGTGACCCTGCATTAGATTATTCTGAGGCTTACTCTCTTCTGAAAAATGGACAGTACGATGAGGCTATCAATGCTTTCCAAAACTTTTTAAAGAACCACCCGGATACTGAATATGCTGATAACGCTCAATACTGGCTGGGTGAGGCGAACTATGTCACGCGTCGTTTTAGTCAGGCTGTGAATGAGTTTGGTAAGGTTGTGAGTGATTACAGCACGAGTCATAAAGTGCCTGGTGCCTTGCTAAAGATTGGTTACGCACATTATGAGCTTGATGAGTGGTCACAAGCGCGCTCTTCACTAGAAAGTCTGGTTAGCCAGTTTCCGGCAAGTAGTGCTGCACGTTTGGCAGAAAATCGTTTGAAACGTATGGAAGAAGAAGGTAGATAATCTCTTCCACTCTTGTTTTTTTTATGTCATCAGACCTGGATGCCCGCTTACGTCTTACAGAAGTATTTTACTCTCTTCAGGGTGAATCACGCAGTGTTGGTTGGCCCACTGTTTTTATTCGTTTAACAGGATGTCCATTACGTTGCGGTTATTGTGATACAAAATATGCTTACCAGGGCGGGCAGTGGTGCTCTATTAAAAGTATCATGCAGCAGGTTCAAGGTTATGGTGCCACCTATGTGACGGTTACAGGTGGGGAACCTTTAGCACAAAAAAACTGTTTGCCTTTATTGGCCTTGCTGTGCAAGGCAGGCTTTGAAGTCTCTTTGGAAACAAGTGGCGCATTAGATATTGCTGAAGTTGATTCTCGTGTTGTTCGTGTTGTAGATGTTAAAACACCAGGGTCAGGTGAAGCGGATAAAAACCTGTTTTCCAACTTTTCATACCTCTCATTGAAGGATCAGCTTAAGTTTGTTATTTGTGACCGAAATGATTATCTTTGGTCAAAGGCTTTAATCGCCCAATATCAGCTTTCTGATCGCTGTGAAGTATTATTCAGTGCGGCGCAAGGAGAGCTTGCAGATACGGTTTTAGCTGACTGGATTCTTGAAGATCGTTTGGCCGTTCGTTTTCAAATACAACTTCATAAATATCTATGGAATAATGCGCAAGGTAAGTAAAAATAGTAATGAAAACAGTAGGTCAGATAAACCTGCTGCCGTTGTGCTTGTGTCAGGGGGGCTGGACTCAGCGACAACATTAGCGCTCGCAAAAGAGCAAGGGTTTCGTTGTTATGCTTTGAGTTTTGATTATGGCCAAAGTCATAGTTCTGAACTATTAGCTGCAAAGCGAGTCGTCGATTTGCTTGGTGTGGAAGAGCATAAAGTCGTTAATATGGATATGAGGCAGTTTGGTGGCTCAGCCTTAACGGATTCTTCTATTACGATTCCTGACCATGCTTGTGATGGTATTCCGGTAACATATGTTCCAGCACGTAATACTATTTTTTTATCAATAGCACTGGGTTGGGCGGAAGTGAAAAGTGCAGAGGCACTATTTATTGGTGTGAATGCTGTTGATTATTCAGGTTACCCTGATTGTCGCCCTGAATTTATATCAGCATTTGAGAAAACTGCAAACTTGGCAACAAAAGCGGGTGTAGAAGGAGCTCCCTTTCATATTTACGCCCCATTGATTAATATGACCAAAGCAGAAATCATCCAAAAAGGCTCTAGTCTTGGTGTTGATTTCTCTCAAACAATCTCTTGTTATGCTGCGGATAAACAGGGGCTGGCTTGTGGTATTTGCGACTCATGTCGCCTGCGGATTGACGGGTTTAAAGAAGCCGGAATTTTAGATCCAACAAAATATCGCTATGGTAAATAGTTCACTTGAAAAAACTGATAATTTAAGGATGAATTATTTTGCAATTTATTGGATAATGCCTTTTGATCGTCATTTTTGATGGTTGATTAGTCCCTAAGGAACGTTCACGGAATAACTTCTGCAACTATGGCGTAGAAATTTTGCTTCGGCTCAAACGATCTCAAGAGGCGCATAGCTGGCCTATGTAACGATTGAGATCGTTTGAGCCGGAGTAAAAGGGCAAGCCAGAGTGCAGAAGTTATTCCGTGAACGTTCCTAAGTCAGTTAAATAAATAAAGTTTTTTATAAAAATAAATGTTTAGGGTATTTTTCCCCATCCATCTAGTCTATTGTTGAATTGCAATAGATTAGGGTGATGTGTTCTGAGGAGGTAATTATGGATCATCGGTGGAGCGCTCGTAAGAGTGTTGATTTTAACGTCAAACTTGATCACCCGGCATTAGGTGTGATTGAAGGTTCGGTAAAAGACGTTGGTTTGGGAGGGATGTTTTGTAAGGTTAGAAATTCACTGCTTAAAGTGAACACAGCAGTGAATTTGATGTTTAATTTACCAGAAGGTGATCGTGAAAAAACACACAATGTTGGTGCTGTGGTAACGTATGTTACTGATGATGGTGTTGGTATGGCATTCAAAAACTTTGAAGTAAGTACCATCCGCTCTTTGCGTCCGATGCTTTATAATGATTAGAGCACGCGTCTGAATTGAAAGATACTTCCATAGAGCTAAAATTTGGCTCTATGGGGGGTTGCCTCTATTCCAGACTTGAAATATATGACTCCCCCTTCTCTTGCTTGTTATAACGGGCGGGTGATAATTTACTGAGCTTTTTGATACTTCTCTTAACCCATTGGTCGTATATTTTTGACTGGGTTCGTTTCGCATTAATTGTATGTGCGTCAATGGCTTTTTCTTCGAATGGGTACGCCTCCTCTTCTAATAAAATTTCGTATTGCTCAAGCTCTTCAGGGCTTAAATTTGAAGGGCGTTCAGAAGTCATTAATGCATGAGCAAATTCATTATAAATTTCAGCAATCCGGTAGGTTGATTCTGTTACAATATCTGCGACGTTATAAGTGATTGCCTGTTTGTAGGCATTAAGTGCGGCTGTCATTTTTTTCTTTTTTTGTTTTAAGTTTTTCTTGAATGGTTTTACTAATTTAATTTTATGATAGAGAACACCTTGCGGTCTTGCGAGTGCTAGAGAAGCTTTTGCCGTAATGTATCGTACTCGATCAGTTTTATTGAAGCTGGCTGTGCCTCTTTCGGTATTCACAATATCTTCTAACCAGTATTGCTGCTTTTTGTAATCCCCCTGTTGTTGGTAAAGTAACGACAGGCGGTGACGTGCTTCCATCGCCTGTGGAACTGGAAAAGGGTGAAACGTGATATAGCGTTTATAGGCATTGATTGCTTGTAACGGTTTTTGACCTTTGTCATAGAGCTCCGCAGCTTTCCAGGCCGCTTCACGTCGAATATCGGGATTTTGCTCTTTTGTTGATAAAGTTTCGTAGATTCCGGCCGCTTTTGTAGGCTGTCTGTTTTTGATATAGGTTTCAGATAGGCGAGCTAATGCGTTGGGTTGTAATTTGTGCCTTGGGAATTCGGTTATAAAATATTCCAGTACATTGCTGGCTTGGCCCCAGCGCTGCATGGTAATAAGCAGAGCAGCAGCATCGTAGGTGGCAACAGCAGCAATTGCTGAACCAGGTGCTTCCTTTTTTACACGTAAATAGCTTTCTACAGCAGATTCAGTTTCGCCTCTATTCTGTAGCAATTCACCCTGCTTATAAATAGATGCCGCTAACTTCTCTTGCCATGAGTTACGATCAGGATGCATGAATGGGGTGAGTTTCAGGGTGTTTTTATAAGCTTCTTCTGCTTCTATATAGTTTTGCTGCTCAAAATTAGTATGCGCTATGATTGCCCAAGCTGTTCGTTCTATTTTTGTATCGATACTCTGTTTGTCAAGAGCCAGGATGCGTTTTGCAATAATGGTTGCTCTCTTGTTATTTTTTTGCTCGAAAAGTTTTTGTGCTGAATTGACCAGAACGGCTGGAGTTCTTGAGTCATTCGGAAAAGCTTTTGTGAAACGTAAGGAGCTGTCTATCATTTGCTGTTCAAACTCAGTGTAATTGCTTATGTTGGGTTGTTTGAGTAGTTGTTTGTATGCTGTGAGGGCAGCATAAGCAGCTTTGTTGGACTGTTTATGTTTTGGGTAGTCATATGCTGTTTTTTCGTATTCAATGGCAGCTTCTTTATAGGATCTGTTTTCGAATAAAATTTCTGCAAGCATGAAATTGATATTGGGCGCATCAATGCTTTTGGGAAAGGTTGTTAGTAGTTGGTGATACCAATTAACTGCTTTTGTGTAGGAGACAGAGTTTTGAGTGGTATCTTTTTGATATTGGGCATGATAATGGTGTGCCAGGTCACTCATCGTGCTCACCAGGTAAGGTGTTAGTTTTTTTCGTAATACCGGGGTGATTGAAGCCCAGTATTTGCTTTTAACACCAAAGCGTTTGATAAATTCCTGTTTTGCATTTAGTGCGCGTTGTATCTGGTTTGCCTGATTATAGGCAAAGATCGCTCTTAGGTAGAAAAAGGGTGCTTGCGCATGTTCGGGGTGTTGCTCTATGAAAGTTAAAAAAGTATCTGTGGCTTCATCTATGTGCCCCCGCTCTAAATAAAACTGCCCCAGATAGTCGTAAATTATAGGCTCATAATTACGTTTGTTTTGTGTGAAAAATTCTGATAGGGAGTATGCACCATCCATATTGCTCAATGAGAGTGAAAGAACGCGTAACGTATCATTTCTGAACTCTTTTTCACTGCTTTGTAAATCTTTGGTCTGTTTCCATGATGCATTTTTTGCATTAAATTTGATATCTAATAGAGTAAAGAGCGAGTTGAGTGCTGTTGAATATTTTCCCTGTTTATAAAGTGACCAGCCGTGTTTGTATATGGCTCGTTCATAAAATTTGGTTTTGTCTCCCAGGCGAGCAACGGCAGCGTATGCAGTTTCGGCTGCAGCATATGATTGACGGGTGAAATTGATTTCACCGCGACGAAACTGTACCTCACCCAAGTATTTAGAGGTGGTCTTTCTCTTTTGTTCTCTACCAAACGAGAGTTCAGGTACTCCTGCTTTTTTACCAAGATAGGGCGAGTCGGGATAGTCTTTGATTAAAATATCAAATGTTTTCAGTGTGTTATCCAGTTGTCCGTTATGTTCATAGGCTTTGGCGAGCTGATACAGTACTCGATCTTTTGCAGGCATGTCCGGGTAGGTTTGTAGCAGTTCTTCATAATGTGCGATGACTTGTTTGTAGATCGTTTCTTCACTTTTCAAGTTGGCACTATTTAATGAAGTAATTAGATCATCCGCGCGTTCCATCTCTATGTCTGCAAGGCGGCGCAAAGCCTCAATGTAATACGGACTGCCTTTTTCTGTGCGTGCCATGACCGTTTTATAGGCCGATATTGTTTTATTGTAATTTGCATCTGCAATGGGTTTTTGTTCAATTGTAATGACATTGTCTTTAATTGATTTAATCGTTGTCACTTCAGATGGTTTTGAATTCAATATAGTGCAGCCGCTGCTTAATAGTAGGGTGCAAAGAACAATAAATAGCCGATTTATCACTGTTTGCCACCACTCTCTTCATCCGCACGATCATAAATCTGAGCGATTGCAATGCTGGCCTGGGCAAGATAATCAGCGATCCTTTCACTTTTCTCTTGTAATACCGTGATTGCCATCTGTTCAATGTCATGAGATTGCTTATTCAGCAGCTTATCTATGTTGCGTTTTAGCTCATGGGTGCGTGCTTGAAGCTCTGTAATTTGTTTCTGGTGAGACAGGATTGTTTGAGAGGCATCGTGCTGTTTTTGCTTGATACTTTTTTGGTGCTGGCCGTACTCTTCTATACTTTTATTAATTGCTTTGAGGGATTGCCGCTTTTGCTGTAGACGTTTATCAAACTGGCTGTTGATATTCCATAAAACTAGCCCTTTGAGTAATCTTAGGCGATCTTGGTAGTGATCAATACGGGGGTGGGCTGGTAGCTGTTCAATGCGCTTTTTGATACGTTCACTTCTATCGAGCTGCTCGATCTCCTGGGAGCTGGCTAGTGATCGAGGGGTGGGGTTTTTTTCAATCAGCGAAAGATGGCTGGTGAGTGCATCGTTTCGGGCATTGAAAGAGTTTAAATGGGTGTTGTTAGTCTGTTTCTCTATATCTGCGCTATGCTGCCTTAATTTGTTGCGGCGTACATTAAGCATGTCGTAATAGAGTGTCAGGTCTGCCTGCTTCTGTTGTAGCTTTGCTTTCATGAAGAGTAGATCACGATAGTTTTTAAGTAACTCCTGAAAGTTGTTTTGTGAAAAAAGTTCCTGGAGATAGTAGTTTTCAGTGATGTTAGTCAGGTGCTGTAATTGCCAGAACCAGCCGGTTTCACTTTGAGTGGATGTACCTAATAAATCATCTGTAAACTGACTGCCTGGAATAGTTTCAATAAAGTATTGAATACGTTGCAGTTGGGTTTTATAAATTTCAACAGCATTTTGGTATTGCTGGAGCGCCTGTTTATGTGCAAAGAGTTGATCCAGTGCATAAGGGGCGGCAAGCAGTGACTCTTGTACTGCATCATCCAGTTTATTGCGTTGCTGGAGCTCTTGCCAGTATACGAGTGCCTGGTGGTATTGACTGAGTGTTGAATGAGTCCAGCCTAACCCTAAAAGAGCCTGACTGGCATATGGGCCGTCAAGTTGTATGCGTTCGAAGTGTGATTGTGCCTGATGCCCTTTGTATTGCTCCAGGTAGGTAAATCCTAGTGTGAGGTTGGCTCGGTCACGAAGTGCATTAAACTCTTCGTTATCAGCTTTCATGTTGCCGACACTGGTCAGTGCATCAATACCTTGTTGGAACTGCTCACTTTTAATCAGTGCAACACCTAAATTATAGCGACCAAAAGCACCTGTTATGGAGTCGGGTTGCATTGCTTTTAATACGGTCGAAGCTTTTTCATAATCTTGATTAGCCATGAGTATTGATGCTTCTAACAGTAACCGTTGTTGTTGTAGTGCATTACTTTCTAATGAACCCTCTATTTTTGTTAATGCGTTTTGGGCTTTTTGAGAATAACCTCGTTGGTGGTAAATTTTTGCTAAATAGAACCAGGCCTGGTTCCGGGTTCTTATGGAGGTCTGATCATTAGATAAATTTTCGAAGATCATGCTGGCCTGATTGTGCATTCCATAAGCAAGGTAGAGGCTGCCTAGCAGTAGCTCGGCATCATGTTTGTGATGTTTCAGACGTTGTTGTTTTTGTGCGGCAAGCAGGTGGGTAATCGCGGTGTAATAGTTTTGCTGATAAAAGTGCAGCAATGTCTCACCGTAATGAGGCGCTTTAATATATCCAATGCTTTGATTTTGAGAGGTATCGTCACCAATGGCACCGCTGCTCATTGAAATAAAAAACAGAGCAGAAAAAAACAGCCGCATACGCATTTTAAATTTCAGGTTCCCATACTTTTATGTCAAATGTGGGTTGTTGCTTCATCGTGAGGTCAACTATTTTTAGTTCAACGTATTTGGGTTCGTCTGTTTTATTTATAGATATAGTGGCGGCTCGTGAATAGTCGCGCTCATGGGGACCCTTTCCGGTAAAAAAAGCGGAGAGCTCATGTGAGCCTTGACGAATATTTCCTATGTATAGCTGGTGTACACCGCCACGCTTGAGTGCATCGACCTCGCGCTCTGTATAAAGGTAGTTGGCAATTTGTGTGCCATCAATTTTTAGTTGCACACTGTCAAGTGAAAAAAACTCGCCAATATCGAGCGATACAAAAACAGTTATTTGGGTGCTGATTGGAAAAAGTAGCTCCTCCTCTAAAATAAAGAGATCCCGGTTGAGCTTTAATACTTCATTTTTTAGCGTTTGAATTTCAGAGTCGAGCACTTTGGATGAATGACTATTTTCTGCTGTGGTGATGGATGGCATCACGATCAAAAAAAATGAAACAAGAAAAAGTGGAGTAAATCCAGTTAGCTTATGGTTTTTATTTTTCTTCATGATTTTGATTGGGTGTTTTTTTCAAAAAAATAGTTTGGTCGTTATCAATACTCTCTTCTTCTTTGTGGGTGTCAGTAGGTGGTGACGTTCTCTTTTTGGGCATCGCCATAAAGACTGTTGGTGCATCTTCGTCATCTTCTTGCAGAGGTGCATGTTTTTGTTGCTGTTGTGGATTTGATGTTGAGGCTGGTTTTTTTATTGGTGGTTGAGTGTTAATGATTGTGGCATCCTCCAGCAGTGCTTCAGGTGATGCATATTTACTGTCATCAGCATCAACCTGCATTGAAGGAATAGTGAATATAAACTCATACTTGTCCAGACGTACTTTATCCAGGTGGTTCAGGCGTTGCCATTGGCTCACTTTCTGGTCATTAACAAAAGTCCCATTGGTACTATTTTTATCATTAATGTAAAACGCGTCATCACGGTACTCAATGATTGCATGTTCACGGCTGATCGTTTGCTGGTCAATTTCAATATAGTGAAATTCTGATAAGCGGTTTCCAGCAACACGCCCTAAAATAGTGGCTGATGAACCGAGAGCTAAATGTTTGCGCAGCGTTATGTGATGAATATCTTCCAGGTAAGCTTCGGGTATTGATGGTGTGACAGGTGGCATGGGGCGTACATCTATTGATGAACTATCAGGGTTGTCACTCTCCTTGAAACGAGTGAGAAATAATAGACCTGCAATAAGGAGCCCAATAACGAGAGCAATACTCCATGATGGGAGTATATTTTGTTCATGGATGCTTTCTTGATTAATTTCTTGAACAGCAGACTCTTCTTCCGGGATAGGGCTGAGGCTTGCATCGTACTCTGTTAATGTATTGATTGAAATTCCCTGGGTAGGTGAAATAGAGATGGTTTGCCCTGTTATTTGTGTGCTGACCTTTCTGAAAATACCGAGTAGTTCCTGTGGGTTGTTTGCCATATAAAATTGGCCATTTGTATTTGAAGCCAAGGTTTCTGATAGCGTTTGATCCGCACTGCTTGTCAGTGAGATGGCAAAAATTTTAATACCTTTTTGTGCTGCGGCAGATGAAAAGTTATTTGTTAGCCACCGCTGTTTTTCCTGGTCTTGAGTTGTGTCACCTGTATTCACTGGCTGGTCGCTCAGAAAAATAATACTCTTTTGAGTTGCTGGGTTTGTATCATCGCTGTTGCTCAGCATTTCAAATGCTTTTTGCATCGCTTCAGGGCTGTTTGATTGTTTTGTGCCTGCTTCGAGTTGACCAATGTGAGTCAGTACAGTTTTTCGTGATTCACCCAGTGTTGTGAGTGGTGAGGCGATAGTGGCATTGCCATCAAAATAAATCAGTCCAAACTTTACGTTATTATCAAGAGATTCAATAAACTCAAGGGCTGCAACGCGAGCCAGTTTGTCGGGGTCACTCACCAATATGCTTTGCGAATTACTCATTACGAGAACAACTTCATGTTTCGTTTCAGACTGAGCTTGAATATTTGCTGATCCTAAAATAAAAAGGGCGGATAACAATATGTACAGGTAGGGTGTGATGTTGTCTCTATTCATTATCTTTATATGTGAATTGTTGCGAGCCAATGGTGATGATATCGCCGCTATTGAGTTTTTGTTCTTTGATCGATTCGTCATTAACCAATACGCCATTAGCACTGCCATTGTCTTTAATTGTGGCCTGATTGTCCTGCATCACTATTTCAGCATGATAGCGGCTGACTTCCAGGCCTGAAATAATGATGTCATTATCCTTTTTGCGCCCCAGCCGAACCCGTGGAGTATCAAGCGGGTACTCGGCAACGTACTTTCCTTCCATTGTAAGGAGTAGTTTGGGTGGTTTTTTAGGGAGTTCCGGTATTTCAAAATCAGGTAAATATTCAGGTTGCGCTTTGTGTATTTTACGTTCGCTATAAGGTACCCATCTAAGCTCGGCGATTGCAATTTTAACTAAATCTTTAGAGACTTTTTCAAGCTCTTCTGCGTATGCATTAATGAGTGCCATATCACATAGTACGTTGATTAACCTGGGTATACCGCCCGTGTAACGGTGAATAATAGGGTATGCATCGGCTTCAAACAGTGATTGATTTGGCAAACCTGCAACTTCCAGTCGATGGGTGATATAAGGCTCTATATCATCTTCACTGAGTGCTGTGAGGTGAAAGCGAAAACGAACACGCTGTAACAGTTGCTCCATCTCTGGAGTATCAAGCGTGTCATTAAGTTCGGGTTGACCGACCAAAACGATATTCAGAATTTTTTTATTGTGTATTTCCAGTCCTGACAATAAACGCACTTCCTCAAGCATTTTTTGATTGAGGTTTTGCGCTTCATCAACAATTAACAGGACACGCTTTCCCTGTTTATATTGGTGGGTTAAATATTTGTTAATGAGGTCGAGTAGCTCTACTTTTTGGCTATTGAACGCATCAATTCCAAACTTCACAGCAACCGACTGTATAAACTCAACTTCACTTAATCGTGTTTGGTGAATGTAAGCGACAATAACAGACGAATCCAGCTCTGAAACAGCGTCGTCAACGAGAGTGGTTTTCCCTGAACCAATTTCTCCAGTTACAATAACCGAGCTATCACCCATTAAAAGAGCGCAATCCATGTAGGATTTGGCCTTAATATGGGTTTTGCTCCAATAGATGAAACGAGGGTCGGTTGTGAGGCAAAAAGGAGGTTCTGTTAAGCCGAAATAGTCTGTATACATAGATTTTCAGATTTGGTTATTGTGCAGGCATCAAAGCGCTTCTTTATAACACTTAGCTCTTGCAGGGGTCAAACTATGGGCGGTTTACTGTGAAATGGGGAGTGGGGCGTTTGATTTTTCTATTTAAAGTAAAGTGTCGGTGGTTGTTTGCTGGCTTGTTTGTTTTTATCAGCAGTTGCAGTCTGGTTCCCACATATCATCACTTGTCCGAGCGCTTCGGTTTTTCTGTAGAAAAAATAGAAGGCGATCTGTTTCAACATGTGGTTTTTTATAAATCAGGTGTTGGGCGTGTGTTGCATGTTTATATTGAAGGGGATGGTCGCCCCTGGAAATATAAAAACCAGGTTTCACTTGATCCGACTCCACGTCATGTATTAATGATGGAGCTTATGGCGCTGGATGATGCGCCTGCTATTTATTTGGGCCGTCCTTGTTATTTTGAACAATCTTCACCCTGTTCGCCGATATGGTGGACACATCGACGTTACTCTGAGTCTGTTGTTAACAGTATGGCTGTTGCACTAGAGCACTATTCTGGTGGCTATGAATCGGTGGCCCTGATCGGGCATAGTGGTGGTGGTGCATTGGCTATGTTATTAGCTGAGCGGATTGATAATGTTCAGGGGGTTATAACACTTGCAGCCAATCTCGATATTGAAAAATGGGCGCTATTTCATGGTTACAGCCCATTGAAAGGTTCTCTGAACCCTGCTTTACGCCCACCGCTTTCTGCAAAAATAAAGCAGCGACATTATGTGGCAGAAGATGATCGTAATATTCAAGCTCAATGGCTGGACTCTGTAATAAACAGGCAGCCTGATGCGAAACTGATTAAAGTTAAGGGGGATCACAGCTGCTGCTGGATGGAGCAGTGGAATGAAATATTGTGGACACTGAATCAGTGATTAAAAAAGCTCAATATCTGTTGTATTGATTGTTGTAGGGGTGAGCTTTCCAGCTTTGACCAGTTGACCATATTCATGAATTCTGTTGCGCCCATGTTTTTTTGCATAATAGAGCGCAGCATCGGCTTCATCAATAGCATTGGCGGGTGTATCCATGGGTTTGATTTGGGTAAACCCCAAGCTTATAGTGATTTTTTCTATTTGTGGGAATTGGTAGCTTTCGACTGCTTTTCTCAATTGTTCAAATGCACAGGTGGCACCGAAGGCATCTGTAGGGGATAAAATAATAACAAATTCTTCACCGCCAAAACGATAAAGCTTGTCGTTGTTTCTAAATGTACTTCTCATGATGTTGGTTAAAAGTATTAATACTTCATCGCCAAACAGGTGTCCATAAGTATCATTTACATGCTTGAAGTGATCAATATCTACAATAGCAAGCCAGTAATGGTTGTTTTTCTCTATTTTGCGCCGCTTGTGGTTTTTTTCTTCGATTGTTTGCGCTTCCAGAAGAATTTTTTGAAAGTTTGAATCGAAGGTTTTTCTGTTGAGCAGACCAGTGAGTGTGTCGTGATTACTTTCGTCTATGATGCGTAAGTAATTACGGTATATTTTCATAAATGCGGTAACAAATTTATTTTGAGTCTCATCAAATGATGAGGTGATGATTTCAATAAAACCAATAACTGTATCCTGGTTGTTGAATATTGGATAGATAGCCCGGGTTGACTGGTCATGGTAGTCAGTATCAATAACGGGCTCTGTGTGAGCCAGGCATTGTTGCAAGCTGTAGTCTTGATCAATAGGGATTATTTCCAAGGTAGAGGTACTGACTGTTTTATTGGTTGCACTATATGTCATGCTTACCAATGCTTCAGTGTTGGTTGATGTGTCGGTGATTTTTAACAGGCGAATGGAGGTTGGCTGATAAAGTTCAGCGAGAGTTGTGACTAAACTAATCTCTAACGAATCCTTGTCCTTGTGTTCTGTAACTTTGGCTACAGAGTCGAGTATGTCCATAGTATGGAATTAGATCTCTTATTGCTAATAATGCGAAGGTCTGTAGCAATTGCTGCGACAACTATCAGCTAATTCTTTAACTTTAGTAAATGTTGTCACCATAGCCAATGTTGAATATAAGGTCAATATGTTAAATTTTTTGTGTGAAGTACAAGAGTTTTATAAAGTGTATTTGATTTCCTGTTTATGGAAAAAAAGGTTAGAATTACGGCTTTGTTCCGGGTTGGTCTCTTATGCATGATCAATTGGATTTAATAGATTTTAGCAGCAAAAGCCCATAGCTTTTTGCCACTTTATGCCTTATTAATAAGAAGGCAAGAATTAATACGAGGTTGTATTCTCCATATGTCTCAGCAATCACAAATTCCTGATATTGATGTCGTTGAAACTCAGGAGTGGATCGACGCTCTTGAAGCTGTCATCGAAAACGAAGGCGTTGAACGAGCCCATTTTCTGTTAGAACAGATGATCGACAAGGCGCGTCGTTCGGGTGCTAATTTGCCTTATTCTGCGAATACAGCCTATGTCAATACCATTCCAACTCATATGGAAGCGCCTCACCCGGGTGATTTGGCGATTGAGCAGCGTATTCGCTCTTTTATACGTTGGAATGCAATGGCGATGGTGGTGAAAGCAAACCGTAAATCGACAGAGCTGGGTGGGCATATCGCAACTTTTGCGTCTGCCGCCGTACTTTATGATGTGGGGTTTAATCACTTTTGGCGTGCGCCCAGCCATGAGCATGGCGGTGATTTGATCTATTCTCAAGGTCACGCTTCGCCAGGAACTTACGCGCGCGCTTTCCTGGAAGGCCGTTTGACTGAAGAACAGTTGGATAAGTTTCGCCAGGAGGTTGATGGTGATGGCCTCTCTTCTTACCCTCACCCCTGGTTGATGCCGGACTTTTGGCAGTTCCCGACGGTTTCAATGGGGCTCGGGCCGATCATGTCGATCTATCAGGCTCGTTTCATGAAGTACCTTCAGGACCGTGGTTTGGCAGATACGAAGCAGCGTAAAGTCTGGGCTTTTCTGGGCGATGGTGAGACAGACGAACCTGAATCTTTGGGTGCTATTTCACTTGCAGGTCGTGAAAATCTGGACAATCTGGTGTGGGTGGTTAATTGCAATCTACAGCGTTTAGACGGCCCAGTGCGTGGTAACGGCAAGATTGTTCAAGAGCTGGAGGCCGGTTTCCGTGGGGCAGGATGGAATGTCATTAAAGTATTATGGGGCTCTTATTGGGATCCACTGCTTGCCAAAGACAAGAATGGTTTATTGCAAAAACGCATGCTGGAGTGCGTGGATGGTGATTTCCAAAACTATAAAGCCAAAGATGGCGCTTACGTTCGTCAGCACTTTTTCGGTAAATATCCTGAGCTATTGGAGATGGTCTCCAAAATGTCAGACGATGATGTTTGGCGTTTGAATCGTGGCGGTCATGATCCTCATAAAGTATATGCGGCCTACAAAGCGGCGGTCGATAGTGGTCAGGCGACGGTTATTTTGGCGCATACGGTGAAAGGTTACGGAATGGGTGCTGCGGGTGAAGCGCAGAATCGCACACATTCGCAGAAAAAACTGGCGGATGATGAAATGATCTATGTACGTGATCGTTTTAATATCCCTTTGAGTGATGAAGATGCGGCTGCAGGTCAATATTATAAACCGGCAGAAGATAGCCCTGAAATGCAATACATGCATGCGCGTCGTAAAGAGCTGGGGGGTTATTTGCCTGTGCGCAAGCAAGTGGCTACGCCTCTGGAGGTGCCCGAACTCTCCGTTTTCGATGCGTTGCTTAAAGGCAGTGGCGAGAAAGAGATGTCCACCACCATGGCTTATGTACGCATGTTGACGATTCTCTGCCGCGATAAAAAAATGGGTAAGTATATTGTGCCTATCGTGCCTGATGAAGCGCGTACTTTTGGTATGGAAGGCATGTTTCGTCAGTTGGGTATTTACTCTTCTGCGGGTCAGCTTTATACGCCACAAGATAAAGACGAGATCATGTTCTATAAAGAGGACAAATCAGGTCAGATTCTGGAAGAGGGGATCAATGAAGCCGGTGCAATCTCTTCCTGGATTGCGGCGGCAACCTCTTATGCGAATCATGCCGTGAATATGGTTCCTTTCTATATCTACTACTCCATGTTCGGTTTTCAGCGCATTGGTGATCTGGCATGGGCGGCAGGCGATATGCAGGCGCGTGGCTTCCTGATTGGTGCGACAGCCGGCCGTACCACTCTGGCGGGTGAAGGTTTGCAGCATCAGGATGGGCATGGGCTTGTGACTGCGGGCACGATTCCGAATTGTGTCAGTTATGATCCAACCTTCAATTATGAGCTGGTTGTGATTATTCAGGATGGTTTGCGGCGTATGTATGCAGAGCAGGAGAATGTTTTCTACTACGTGACAACCATGAATGAAAACTACACACACCCAGCAATGCCCAAGGGCGTTGAAGCGGGTATCCTCAAGGGGATCTATGAGTTCAGTGCCGGGGGCAAGGCAAAACTGAAGGTACAATTGATGGGCTCGGGTGCTATCTTGCGTGAAGTGATTGCGGCAGCGGAGCTTCTCAAAAAAGATTGGGGCGTAGAGTCTGATGTTTTGAGTGCAACAAGCTTTAATGAGTTGGCTCGTGAAGCGAATGATTGTGAACGCTGGAATCGCCTGCACCCCACGAAGAGCGCGCGAACCCCTTTTATTGCTCAAACGCTAAAAGGTCGTAAAGGGCCATTCATTGCCGCAACGGATTACATTCGTGGGTATGCTGATCAGATTCGTGAGTGGGTGCCTGGCCGTTATGTGGTTCTTGGAACCGATGGTTTTGGGCGTTCCGATACACGTGCGCAACTGCGTAAACATTTTGAAGTGAATGCAGTCAATGTTGTGGTCGCTGCTTTGAAAGCTCTGGTGGACGAGGGTCAGATGGATGCTGAAAAAGTGACGGAAGCTATAAAAAAATATGGTATTGATACCGAAAAAACAAATCCTCTGCATGCTTGATTCAGAGTGGGTGATTAAATGAGTAAAGAAATTTTAGTTCCAAATATTGGTGATTTTGATGATGTTGAAGTCATTGAAGTTCTGGTCTCTGTGGGTGATACCATTGCCGCAGAAGATTCGCTGATTTCAGTGGAATCAGATAAAGCGTCGATGGAAATTCCATCGCCTGAAGCGGGTGTGGTAAAAGAGATTAAAGTGAAACTGGGGGATCGTGTTTCTGAAGGAAGTTTATTGCTGATTTTGGAACCTGCGGATGATGCAGCAGCCTCTAAGGAGAAAAAAGAGGATTCAAAAGCAGAGGCTTCGACTCCTGAAGCGTCAAAACCAGCCGCTTCAGCGCTCCCGCCGAAACCGACTGCACCTGCCTCTAAAGTTTCACCAACAGCAAAAATTAACGAAGACTCTTTTTCCAAAGCGTATGCCACCCCTTCTGTTCGCAAGTTTGCCCGCGAATTGGGGGTTGATTTAGGTCTTGTCGATGGTTCGGGTCGTAAAGGGCGAATCACAAAAGAGGATGTGCAGGGCTTTGTTAAACGTGCTTTGAGTCAGCCTGCGACAAGTGGTGGATTGGGCGTGGCTCCCATGCCTGAAATTGATTTTAGTCAATGGGGTGAGATCGAAAGCAAACCACTGACCAAGATCAATAAGCTCACAGGACAATTCCTGCACCGTAACTGGGTGACCGTGCCACACGTCACACAGTTTGATGAAGCCGATATCACCGATATGGAAGCTTTTCGCAAAGAGCTGGGCGCTGATTATAAAGAGCAGGGCATTCGTATTACACCGCTGGTGTTTATGATGAAAGCGGTTGTTTCAGCACTGAAAAAGTTGCCTCGCTTTAACTCTTCACTGGATGCGGCTGGTGAAAATCTGATTTTGAAGAGTTATTACAACGTCGGTATTGCAGTTGATACCCCGGATGGTCTGGTGGTTCCTGTAGTACGTGATGTAGATCGCAAGAGTATTGTCGATCTGGCGGTTGAACTGGGTGAAATCAGTATCAAAGCTCGTGACAAGAGATTAAAACCTTCGGATATGCAAGGCGGGTGTATTACGATCTCCAGTCTGGGTGGCATTGGTGGCACTCAGTTTACACCGATTGTGAATGCGCCCGAAGTTGCAATTTTGGGCGTTTCGCGTTCTAAAATACAACCGGTCTGGAATGGTAAAGAGTTTGAACCTCGTTTGATGTTGCCGTTGTCACTCTCATATGACCATCGTGTCATTGATGGCGCGGATGGTGCGCGTTTCACAAAATTTCTAAGTCGTGTGTTATCTGATACACGTCGTTTATTGTTGTGACAGGGGCAAAATAATGAGCAATATTGTTGAGATAAAAGTCCCTGATATCGGTGATTTTGATGACGTTGAAGTGATCGAAGTTCTGGTTGGTGTGGGTGATACCATTGCGCCGGAAGATTCACTGATTTCGGTTGAGTCCGATAAAGCGTCGATGGAAATTCCAGCCCCTCAAGGTGGCGTGGTGAAAGAGATGCGGGTCTCCATCGGCGACAAGGTCTCTGAAGGCAGCTCGATTTTAATGCTGGATGTGGCTGGAGCTGCAAACGCCACACCAACAGAAGAGATAGAAGAGAGCCAACCTGCTGAATCTGCACAAACAACAACTTCTGCACCTGTTGCAACAAGCTATAGTGGCGGTGTGGATATCAGCAGTGAAGTCGTCGTTCTGGGTTCGGGCCCCGGTGGATATACTGCCGCTTTTCGTGCGGCTGATCTGGGCAAAAAAGTCGTGCTCATCGAACGCTATCAAAGCATCGGTGGAGTTTGCCTGAATGTTGGTTGCATCCCTTCAAAAGCGTTACTGCACACCGCACAAGTGATTAACGAAGCCGCTGAATTCCATGAGATCGGAGTCACATTTAATAAGCCCGAAATTGATCTGAACAGACTGCGTGGTCACAAAGAAAAAGTTGTCGGTAAATTGACCAGCGGTTTAAAACATTTAGCCAAACAGCGCAAAGTTGAGATTGTTCACGGCTACGGTAAATTCACTTCACCTCATACCATTGAAGTAGAAGCTGAAGATGGCAGCAAGAAAGTCATCGGTTTTGAAAATTGCATCATTGCTGCCGGTTCGCGAGTCACCAAACTGCCTTTTATTCCGTGGGATGATCCACGTGTGATGGATTCTACCGATGCGCTGGAAATAGAAGAGGTGCCCGAACGTTTGTTAGTGGTTGGTGGTGGCATCATCGGTCTGGAGATGGCGACAGTATATGATGCGCTGGGATCAAAAGTCAGTGTGGTGGAGTTATCACCCGGTCTGATCCCCGGTGTTGATCGTGATGTGGTGCGTCCACTGGAGCGTCGAATCAAAAAGAGGTATGAAAATATCTTTCTAAACACCAAAGTGACCGCTATTGAGCCAACGGATAAAGGTTTGGTATGCTTTTTTGAAGGCAAGGGTGCGCCCGAAAAAGATACTTTTGACCGTGTACTGGTGGCGATTGGCCGCACACCCAACGGCAAGCTGATTGATGCTGAAAAAGCGGGAGTGGCTGTTAACGACCGGGGCTTCATTGAAGTCGATAAACAGCAGCGCACGCTTGTCGATCACATCTACGCGATTGGTGATGTTGTCGGTCAGCCCATGCTGGCTCACAAAGCAACTCACGAAGGTAAAGTTGCCGCACAAAATATTGCCGGTGAAAAATCTTTCTTTGATGCCCGAACCATTCCTTCAGTCGCCTACACCGACCCGGAGGTGGCATGGATGGGCAAGACTGAAGATGAGTGCAAAAAAGAGGGTATCAAATACAACAAAGGTGTTTTCCCTTGGGCAGCTTCAGGCCGTTCATTGTCGCTCGGTCGTGATGAAGGGATGACCAAGGTACTGTTTGGTGAAGATCACAAAATTATAGGGGCGGCGATGGTCGGTCCCAATGCAGGTGAGTTGATTGCGGAAGCTGTGCTTGCACTGGAGATGGGAGCTGATATCGAAGATATAGCTCTGTCGATTCACCCTCACCCGACTTTATCGGAAACTTTTAACTTTGCTGCTGAGGTGGCAGAAGGTACGTGTACCGATCTGTACGCACCGAAAAAAAAGTGAGTTTATTTGATTGCTTTTGAATATGTAATTATCAAAAAAGTAACCTTAGGAGCGTTCATCAGGCTTGCTGGTTCATCTCAGCCGCCCAAACTTAACCCGGAAACATCAATCTGGCATCATAAGGCTCCTGATGCTTGAAGATCTCAATGAGGGTATTTTCAGAATAGTTCGACGTTTTCATGTGCTTCCTGGGCATTTTTCGTCTCTTCTTGATATCTATTCGCTGATGCGCCGCCGGAGAAGCCAGCCACCAGCGATTCCAGTTGCACTGAAAACTGCGATAAATCCCCGTTGTCGGAGATGTTTTTGCGCGCCAGTTCCGACAGATCGGAGACGCTGTTGTGGATCTGGCGGATATTGTTCCGTACCTCATCGGCCAGGGCCGACTGCTGTTCGGCAAGGGTGGAGACCTGCACGTTGCTCTCGTTGATCTCCCCAACGGCATGGACGATAACCTCGAAGGTATCCCCGGCGGCAACGGTACGCTCCCTGTTGCGGGTGGAGGCCTCGGTACTGCGAGCCATCAGTGAAACGGCCTCCTGGTTGCCGCTGCGGATGGTGTCCATCAGTTTGCGTACCTCATCCGTGGCCTCGGTGGTGCGCTGCGAGAGGGCCCGTACTTCGTCGGCGACGACGGCGAAGCCGCGCCCGTACTCCCCGGCACGGGCCGCTTCAATTGCTGCATTCAGGGCCAGCAAATTGGTCTGCTCGGCAATGGTGACGATCATGTCGAGCACCTGGCCGACATCTTCATGATGGCCGGTGAGGGCGTTGATGCTCTGCTCCAGCCGGGTCACCTCGGTTTGCATCTCCTGCATGCCGCTGACGGCGCTGTCCACCACAGTGCGACCCTCGGTGGCTTTGACCTGTACTTCGCGGGCGGTGTCACTGGCATCGTTAATGGCCGCTCTGACCTGCTGGCTGCTATCGGCCATCTGGCTGATGGTGTCGGTGAGGTGGGTGATGGATAGCACCTGGTCTTCGATGGATTTGCTGGTCTCCTGAGTGATCTTCTGGGCCTGCAAGCTGCTTTGTGACAGATTGGTTGCCACCATCAGAACCTGTTTCACCGTATCGTCCAGCTTGGCGGTGAAGCGGTTAAAGGCGCGGGCAATTTGTGCTGTCTCATCGCGACCGTTTTCAGGCAGGGTAACGCTTAGCGCGGTGCTGCCATCGGCCACATGCTCCATGGCTTTGGTAATGGCCGACAGACTGCGGCTGACGCTGCGGGCAATCAGCAGTGCCATGCTGATGAGCGTGATGATCAGCAGTATCGTGCCGCTGAAGAGGAGTTGGTTCTGGTTGTCTCGAGCCCGTTTGATGGTGGCCAGCGTGGTTTTGACCAGGCTGGTTTGATGCGCCAGCGCACTGGTAATGCTGTTCTCCAGCTCGGCCCTCAGCCCTTCGTTCTCTTTCAGTCCGAGTTGACGTTTACTGTCGACCAGTTGGTGGAAGTGGTGGGTATAAGCTTCGAGGTTTTGCTTCGTTTGCTGGCGGTCGGTTGGGTTGATATGCGCTTGTTTGATGGTGGCAAGCAGCTTGGCGTGTGCCTGGTCATATTTCTCCACATACCTGTTATCAAGCCGTAACAGGAAGTCTTTTTCGTGGCGACGCATCATCAGTAGCTCAGAGAGCAGTTGATAATCTTCAGTGTCGCGAAAGACTTTCTCTACCTGATGGGCTGCGCTGCGCAGCGCTCCCCGAAGCCCCTTGCTCTCATCCAGGCCAATACGGTTAACCTGCTGCTCCAGTTCGTTAAATTTGGCTGCAATGGTGTCCACATCCTGGTAGATAGCGACCAATGGCGTTGCGTCCAGATCCAGATCGGCGAGAACTTCATCCAGTTCGTGCAGTTCTTCAGAAAGCTCTTCCCGTTCATGAAGAAAATAGTCACGGGACTTCTGGCTGTGGGTAAGAAGGTAGTTTTGCTTCGCTGCCAGCAGAACCTGCATATCGGCTTCCACATCCAGTAATGTAGTGAGTCCCTGGTGCAGCAGATGAGAGCGATGGCTGGTGTACTGTTGTAGCGCCAGCATGGAGAGTACTGCGACGGTGATGATGGCCGAGAGCAAATATAATCTATGTCTAATCGTCATGATGGCTTGAATGCATTGCTTGCTATGTTGGTAATAGCGGCCAATTGACGGCTCATCTTAGGAGCGTGCGCGAAATAATATCTACACTCTGGCTTGCCATTTTACTCCGGCTCAATAGGCCAGCTAAAAACCATCAACGCCGCCGGAACCACAGGCAATATCGTCATGAGCTATGATGATATGGGCAACCTCACCTCAGAAATTTCCCCCAATACCCGCGCTCTCTGGCAATGCAGGTACAACGCCTTCGGCGAAGTGGTCTGGCAAAAAGACCCAGACTACAGCTTAAGGTCTATTAAAAATGATTAAATTGAACCGTCTTTAAAACCAAAAGGCAGTGAGTGTGCAATTCCTTTATGACAATTGATGCATGTTTTTCCATCTTCAAATGCCTGAGAGTGCTGGGTTTGAGCGCGACGTTTTTGCTCACTATAATCCATTGACTGATAGTCATGACAGTTACGACACTCTTGAGAATCAGACTCTTCCATTCTTTGCCAGACAGATTGAGCTAGCTCCATTCGCTTGGCTTCAAATTTTTCAGGCGTATCAATTGAGCCCACCATTTTATGGTAAAGCTCAAAACTTGCTTTAGCTTTGCGTACCAGTTTGTCAGTCCACTCTTTTGGAACATGGCAGTCAGGGCAGGTGGCACGAATTCCTGTTTTGTTACTGTAGTGAACAGACTCTTTATACTCAGTATAAACATAGTCATTCATTTCATGGCAGCTGATACAAAAATCTTCCGTGTTGCTCGCTTCTAACGCGGTATTGAATCCGCCCCAAAAAATAATACCTGCAATAAATCCAAAAGTGATTAAAGCGCCCAAAGAGTAACGTTGACTGGATTTTGAAAATATTTTTTTTAACCAGCTCATTTTAGGATCCATTTTCTCTTTACCAATGTTTTCCATAATTTACTCCTGAAATTCTGTAAAAGTATTTTTAACCAAGGGTGGTATATCTCTTTGCGGGATGTGACATTGAGTGCAAAAATAGCGATTGGCAGAAACATGTCCGTTTCCTTTTTTATCTTCAAAATGTGTTTTACTGATCATTGTGGCTCCCATCTCTTTATAGGTTTCACGTCGGTGGCAAGTGAGGCATTTATTACTTCGCAAATTAATTTTATACCCCGTTATTTCATGGGGGATCACAGGTGGTTGTGCTTCATAGTCACGATTGACAATTCCGCTATTTTGCTTCCAGGGCCTGGTTTGCGGTGTTAATCCCGTTTCTGTCAGGGGGAGGCTCCCTCTCAGTGATTGAAGCCCCCCTTCATTGGTAAAGGCCAACTGGGAGAACAGTATCAACACCATGGTGAGAATGGATTTCATCAGCAATTTAATTTTCATGGCATGATCCTTGGTTATACTTTTGTGATTCGTGCAGCACACTTTTTATAATCCGTCTGCTTTGAAATGGGGCAGGTGGCATCCAGCGTCAGTTTGTTGATCAAGCGGCTGGCATCAAACCAGGGAACAAACACCATGCCTTCAGGGGGGCGATTACGGCCTCGGGTCTCAACCTTGGCGACCATTTCACCCCGACGAGTGGTAACCTTCGCGGTCTGACCTCTGTGAAAGCCCCGTTTTTTTGCATCCTCTGGGTGCATGAAAATCATGGCATCGGGAACGGCTTTGTGCAACTCTGGAACGCGGCGTGTCATCGAGCCTGAATGCCAGTGCTCCAGCACGCGCCCAGTGGTGAGCCACAGGTCATATTCGCTATCAGGTGCTTCAGCGGCGGGTTCATAAGGGTAGGCGTAGATGGTGGCTTTGCCATCCGGTTTGCCGTAAAACTCGAAACCTTTGCCTTTACTGACGTAGGGATCATATTTTTCGTTATAGCGCCATAACGTCTCTTTTCCATCTACGACGGGCCAGCGCAGTCCACGCTCTTTATGATAGGTTTCAAAGCTGGCAAGGTCATGAGCTTTTTTACGACCAAAACCAGCGTACTCTTCAAACAAGCCTTTCTGCACGTAAAAACCGAACTCATGTGATTCGTCATTATCAAAGTCTGGCTCAAGCTCTTTGAGTGAATATTTATTGACTGTGCCATTTTTAAATAACACGTCATACAGCGTTTTATTGCGATACTCTGGTTTTTTCGCAATCAGCTCTTCCGGCCAGACATCTTTAATTTTCAGGTATTTTGAAAATTCGATGATTTGCCACATATCAGACTTTGATTTACCGGGAGCTTTGATCTGCTGCCGCCAAAATTGGGTACGTCGCTCAGCATTGCCGTAGGCTCCCTCTTTTTCAACCCACATGGCGGTCGGTAAAATCAGATCGGCAGCTTGAGCGGTGACAGTTGGGTAGGCATCTGAAACGACAATAAAATTATCCGGGTTTCGGTAGCCTGGATAAGTTTCGTTATTCATATTGGCGGCGGCCTGCATGTTATTATTACACATGACCCAGTAGGCATTGATATCGCCATCTTTCAATTTACGATTTTGCAATGCGGCATGAAAACCGGGCTTGGCTTGTATGGTACCTTCCGGTAGTTTCCAGGCTTTCTCTGCAAAATCTCGATGGGCTTTCTTTTTAACCACCATGTCAGCAGGTAAACGATGTGCAAATGTGCCGACTTCACGTGCCGTTCCACAAGCAGATGGTTGACCAGTGAGGGAGAACGGGCCATTGCCTGGCTCAGAAATTTTGCCAGTTAGCAGATGGATGTTGTACATCAAATGGTTGGCCCAGGTGCCACGGGTATGTTGATTGAAACCCATCGTCCAGAGCGACATTACTTTTATTTTAGGGTCGGCATAAAGTTGAGCCAGTTTTTCGAGCTCTTTTTTGGGCACGCCCGAAATTTCATGCGCTTTATCGAGCGTGTATTCCGAGACAAATTTTTTGTACTCATCGAATGTCATTGGTTTTGAGCCACCGGCTTTATCTGCATTTTTAGCGGCTTTTTGTCTGGGGTCTTCCGGGCGCAGTCCATAGCCAATATCAACATTGCCAAGGCGTAAATTGACGTGTTTGTTTAAAAAATCTTTGTTCACATGACCGTTCTGAATAATGTAGTTGGCGATGTAGTTGAGAATGACGAGATCTGTTTGTGGATGAAAAATCATACCTATATCGGCCAGGTCAAAGCCTCTGTTTTTAAATGTGGAGAGCACGGCGACTTTAACGTGATCATTCGATAAACGGCGTTCGGTTAGGCGTGTCCATAAGATTGGGTGCATTTCTGCCATGTTGGCACCCCACAAAACAAAAGCATCCGAAGCTTCAAAGTCGTCATAACAACCCATCGGCTCATCAATACCGAATGTGCGTATAAATGCCGCAACAGCAGAAGCCATACAGTGGCGGGCATTGGGCTCAAGGTTATTGGAACGTAGCCCAGCTTTCATGAACTTAACGGCCGCATAACCTTCCCATATCGTCCATTGTCCCGAACCAAACATACCCACGGAGTTCGGTCCTTTTTCTTTGATGGATGTTTTAAATTTATCAGCCATGAGTGTGAAGGCTTCATCCCACGAAACGGGAGTGAAATCCCCCTCTTTGTCATACTTGCCATTTTTCTTTCTGAGTAACGGTTGGGTCAGACGATCTTCACCGTAGAGTATTTTGGGTAAAAAGTAGCCTTTAACGCAGTTGAGGCCTTTATTGACGGGGGATTTTTCATCCGCTTTAGAGGCGACGACTCGCCCATTTTTTGTGCCAACCATCACGCTACATCCCACCCCACAAAAACGGCAGGGTGCTTTATCCCAACGGATCCCTCTTTCTGTTTCAGCGGCAGCAGCATCCAGTATGGGGATGGTCATTCCGGCGGCTGTTGCAGTGGCGGCAACAGTATTGGCCTTGATAAATTCCCTTCTTGTAATGGACATTCTTTATTTCCTTATAATGAACTTGAATTATTGATGACTGTTTTGAATGGTGATTGCATTGGCAGGGCAAACAGCAGCACATGCACCGCAGCCTGTGCAGCTATCTTGATTGACTTTGATGGATAGGTTGCCATCTGTTTTCAATGAAAATTTAATGGCTTCAGGTTCACATTCGTCTTTGCATGTATGGCAGGTGACTTTGTTGAGCACCAGGCATTTATCGCTTATTTTTGCTTTGATGAACCAAGGTGAATCAGAGGCGGCTAGTGCGCCAGATGAGCAGCTTTTCAGGCAGGCTTCACAAAAATCACAAGTGCCTAAGCTCAGGTCAATCACGGGATAGCTAGCTCGGCCAGGTTTGATCAAATGGTGCGGGCAGCTTTGAGTGCAATCACCACAGCCTGTGCATTGTTTGATAAAGTCATCTTCATCAATGGCCCATGGGGGGCGAGCAGGAGGCGTGCTATGCCCACGAAAAAACTGGAAGCGGCTCAGTTCTGTACCCATAAATCCTTTTTTCTGAGAGAAGTGACTGTTATGTTGTTAGGTCAGTTTTCGGTTAAGTGGCAGGAATTTTTATAGGGTTTTCTCAAAAATGATATTTAAAATTTGGTTTTATGCTAACTCTCTTGAATATCAACGGGTTAAAAAATAAAGGTTATGGAGGTATATTTTGAAATTCATCTCAATTTATATTAGAGGTTCATTGAATGAGCAATCTGTTTTTGATAGACCTTTACATGATGCTGTAAAAATTGATTAGCTAATAATAGAGCTGATAATGAGAGCAAAAGGAATTAAAGTAAGTGATCTTACGTATTTCATGTTCATATGAATCTCCTGTTGAATATCCTAGGAGTCTGTCCGAGAATGAAAAGTCTACTGCAGAAAATCCATTTCGGCCATATTTGGTGTAAATTTTCGTTAAATAGAACAGCTATTCGCCTCAAATTTACACCAAATCTGCCTCAAAATGGCTTTCCCTCGCTACGACTTCCATTCTCGGACAG
>WFXF01000069.1 GCA_015490755.1 Gammaproteobacteria bacterium | reverse complement strand
CGAGCTTGTTATAAACTCCATTTGCAGCCAATCGCCCTAAGCTGGCTTGTCCTGATGCGCTTCTGGCACCGACAACCATATCATAGCCTTCATTGAGTTTATGTAAAAGGCGAAAAATATCTTGTGGTTGATGTTGTCCATCGGCATCCATAAAAACCAATGTATTTCCTAAAGCAGCACGAGCACCTGTTTTAATGGCTGCACCATTTCCCATGCTGTAAGGGTGATTGATGATGTTTATGCCAATATCTTTACAGACCTGCTCTGTGTTATCCGTTGAACCATCATTGACAACAATAATTTCAGCATTAGGGAACATTTCTTGTAGTGCAGGAAGCAACTGGGAAAGCCCCTTATCTTCATTTTTTGCCGGTATGACTATGCTAATCATTTGGTTATTAAAATGCTCTGTTATTTTATTTAAGTCAGGCAAATAATTTTATTTAATTATCTGTTTTAGAGAATCATGTATCTTTTATTATGCGGCGTGCTTCAAATATATTCTTACGATGCTGTTTAATAAGTAGTGTATATCGCCCTAAATGATCAATTATTGATGCAGTTTTTAGTTCTTTTTCTGCATCATCAAAGCGGCCAAGATTATAAAGTAATGTTACTAAGTGAAGACGGTAGTGTGCAGTATTTGGTGTCGCTTCTGCTGCTTGTGCAATTAAGTAAAGAGCTGAAGCATTGTCGTGCAATGTTTCAGCTGAATACATGCTTGCCATCGTTAAAATTTCAGCTTTTGTACGGCCTGAAACACCAGAGTTTTTTAATGATGCATCGAATATGGGTTTCATTATAGCCTGAAGAGATGGACATGTGTTTTTATTAACGCAAGACATAATATTTTTAATGCCATTGAGAGTAGAGGGAGTAAAAGGTTGGTGCTCAATTCTGTGCAATAAATTTTTTACCCAGGAGGTATTGAGTTCTTTATCCATAATCTGATTGCTTGTTATCAGGTTGAATAGTGCAATTGTGTTTTTACGATCGAGATCTACAGCTTTCTGTAAGTGTTTTATTGCTAGTGTGAATAGTTGTTGAGAGTTCTCTGGATTGTTCTCGGCTAGTTTGGCGTATGCGCTTCCAAGAAATACATTTGCTCTAGGGGAGTTAGGATGATGTAGAGCCTCAGCGTTAGCATGCTTTAATGGATTACCCCAATAGTCTGCACGAGCGAATGTGATGAAACTTAAGAGAATAACAACTGTAACAGAAATTAATTTTTTTATTGGTAAATTCTGCTCTGGTAATAAGGGTAGAATATAAAACACCGCAGCTAATATAAGACCAAATGATGGCAGGTAGTTCCGGTGTTCATATGCAATATCCAAGGCAAAAACTGATGATTCCAGGCTATGGCCAAAAAGAAAAAACAGTATGCCGAAGGATAGTATAGGGCTTCGTTTGCGAAGATAAATTGCTATAGTCAAGGCTAAAATAATGCCAGTGCAGGCGAGTAAGGTGCTTATCGGGTCAATAAGACTTGTGGATAGTGTTATGTCATCATGGAAAAGCCCTAGGCGTGCCTGGGTCGGAATGAATATGAGGCTAATGTAAAACCAGAGTACGCGAGACTCTGTAAGTAGTCGTTCAACTAAGCTAAAGTCGCGTGTTATGTATGGAGCAGTAAGCCACTGTGACTGTGTGGCTATAATAAGAAAAACAATTATGGGTAGTAAAACAGTGATGCCAAATAACCCTTGAATAACATATTTGCTTTTTCTGGTTTGAGTTGCAAAATTAAATAGAGTTAACTCCAAAGCTAGCATAAAAGCCGGAAGCAGGATGCCATTTTCTTTACTGAATACAGCCAATACCCAAAATATTGTAAACGAAAGAAGTATTAACGATATGGCTGGTTTCCCGTTAATGAGCCTGATGCGCCCCCATGTAAAAAAAACCAGCCCCCAAATGATAAACAACGAAGATAAGCTGTTCATTCGTTGAACTACATATAAAACACTGGTCAGGTTTATTGGATGAACCAACCAAATAGTACTGACAACTAAACTGATAAAATAGATATATTTCTGCTTTAAATCAGTTTTTTTTGTTTTTTTGTAGGCAGTGAGAATGAGTGTTGTTAGTAAAAACAGCCCGATCCCATTTATCAGGTGAATGATAAGGTTTGTTACTTTGAAGTAATAGGGAGAAAAGTCGCCAGTCGCATAGTAATTGAATGCAAAACTTAAAACACTAATGGGGCGTTTAAGAGGGCCGGCATGCCCAGAAAGAGCTGCGGAAATTAGTGACTCTTTTTCAAAAGTGTCAATTTTTAAGGCTTCATTTTCAACAATGTTGCCAAAGTCATCAAATACAAATCCCCCAGAGAGACCGGGGCTGTAAATAAGAATGGTAAGTGGCAGGGAGAGTAAGAGTAAGGCGAGTGTTGATTTTTTAATATTCTGTGTGAATAAAGGTTTATTATTTTTCATGTTCTAAAAAATAAGCCCCCATTTTTTATGAGGGCTCACTGCTTCAATTGCGACAGTTTGCGGGTAAGTATTTACCTGGTACAGTGGTTCCTGAACCGTTACATACCCATGAAACACCTGTTGCTGACCCGGTTCCTGTAAACTCAATATCACCAGAAGCAGCTCCCAGATTTGTTATTGTATAGGTAACATCCGCAACCGTAGAAGAGGTCCTGGTATAAGTAATTGCTGAAATATAAGTGCTTTGACCGGCATTTGTGCTAACACCCGCTTCACCCGCATCTGTTGCCATATCACTCATTGTTACATAATATTCTGATATGGAGCCTTTGTCTTTAGCGGCAACGACCATAACTTCTGAAACCTTTGCTCGAACTGTATAATCCTGATAAGCAGGAATCGCGACAGCAGCCAAAATACCAATAATCGCAACTACAATCATCAATTCAATCAGTGTAAAACCGTGCTGTGCTTGAGCTTTCATTTTCTGTATTTGTGCGTTCATAAATATCTCCAGTGATGTATTTGAGTTTGCTTCGTTAACAGCGGCATTTTTCTATTAAAATTTAATTTTAACTAGAATTGGCGCATTACATTTCATGATGCATGGAGTATGCCAGTTATGTTTAAAATATGTTTAGTGAATAAATATTCTAGAAATAACAATATATTATGAAGCTTTGGTAGTAACTTTAGTCGCTAGAGTAGCGGCTCATTCCGTATGATTGACGCTGGTTTTGAGCGGAATGTGTTGAAAATGCGCAGTTTTTGCTGTGTTGAGTATGCTTTGGGAGTGCGGATTAATTTTTAATAAAATTTCAGGGGGACACAAATGAGTCGATGACGCTTTGCAACATCCAATGGAGCTAATTATGTGTTGATCTACGCACAAACTTAATTTCAATATCGTAACCTACAGCATTTGCATACTGCTCTATTGTTGATAGTTTTGGTGAATTCACAGAGTTTACATTCTCTAAGCGAGATATATTACTTTTATTCGTATGTAAAACTTCAGCAATCTGCTCTTGGGTAAAACCCGCTATTTGTCTTAGAGCAATCAACTTTTTACGCAAAGCATACGCCGGTGACAAGGAATCATACTCCTTTTTTACCTCTGGCTTTGAAAGTGCTTTTTTTTTAAATTCAGACAGTGTTGGCCTACTCATTTTAAAACCTCTTTCATTCGCTTTTTAGCTAAATCTTTCTTCGGTATTTTTTGAGACTTCTTAATAAATGAATGGAGTATCACAATTTCCTTTTCTTTGGCTGTACAATATACAGACCTTGCGATCCCTTCTTTTCCTTTAGCCCTAATTTCATAAAGACCAGAATCTAACCTTCCCACGTATGGCTTATCTAAATTAGGCCCTAAATTTTAAATCATTTCAGAAATATGCAGGAAATTCGCTAAAATTCCAGTTGGAAATTTTAGCGTTTGAGATTCAACTTTCGAACTATAGAATGTAATTTTCCATTTCATATTTAGTTATCATAATTGACAACTAAATGAATAGCAAGTTTGATTCGGCCGTAAACACAATTTCAACTACGAGCGGCGCAGCTTTGGGCAGCCGGTGATTTGCGACGTTATGCGCCAGAGCAGTAGCCGAATATTTTGTGTAAAATAGAGGAATGAAAAATTCTGTCTACATAGAAACATCTATAGTGAGTTATCTTACGGCTCGTCCAAGCAATGATATTCGGTCTGTTTCTCAACAAAATATTACATCGGAGTGGTGGGACTTTCGTCGTAATGAATTTGACTTATTTATTTCCGAATTTGTTATTATTGAAGCATCTCGTGGAGATAAAAACGCGGCGGTAAAACGGCTTGCCGCAATAGAAGGTATAGCTGAGCTAGAAGTTCTGGATACAACGGCAAAACTGGCAAGATCATTGATTTTTCAGGGTTCATTGCCGGCAAAAGCTGCAATTGATGCTTTCCATGTAGCGGTAGCAGCTACACATGGCGTGGAGTTCTTGCTCACATGGAATTGCAAGCATATTGCCAATGCAATAATGCGCCCAAAAATAGAACAAGTATGCCGAGAAAGGGGCTTTGAACCTCCTGTTATTTGTACGCCAACTGAATTACTTGAGGGGTAACTGATATGTGGTCTGATCCAATTGTCAAAGAAACAAGGGAATTGCGTGAATCTTATGCTTTAGAACATAATAACGACATTGATGCTATTTTTAAAGATATACAAAAACGGCAATCAGCAACTGGGCGTAAGCTGGTCTCACGGCCACCTCGTAAGCCTCGTTTTAAACCAAACGTCGCATAACGAATAAGGTTAGATCGTGTATATATTTGTCTTCGAACTGGATGGTGAAATATTTGAACCACTAAAAGATATAAAATCTTTTACTTTGGACGGTCATACATTGTCATGGCGGAATGGCGCTGATTTTGCCCCTGAATTTTTGCGTGAACAAATAAAAGTGGTTAGATCGTGTATTTGAGTTTGCTTCGTTAACAGCGGCTCATTCCGTATGATTGATGCTGGTCTTGAGCAGAATGTGTTGAAAATACGCAGTTTTTGGTGTAGTTATGGCGATCTGTCTGGGGGGCATTACGAATGACTCACTTGCTAATTGGGCGTTATATTTTAAAAGAAGAGAGTTTTGTAACTAATATTATTTCTAAGTTTAGCCCACGGTTTTGAATTTCCATCTTCAAAGTGACCTTGTACAATTCCTGAGAGCATATCGGAAAACTGAACATTGAGACTGGAGGCGCTGTCCAACGGTGTTGTAGTCAGCTTTGTTATTGCTCTCATTTCAAACCAAAGTTGAGTTTGTAGATAATCGTGCAGGCTATTTCCACTTTCTACTTTAATACTTCGTGGATCAGGAACAAATGTAACGCATTTATGTTTGCTCATTTCGTTAAGCAGTGACAAACCGATCATGTAATTGTAAAGTTTATTGGCATCTGTTCTTATATGTGGCTGGACATTATTTTTCTTGACAGTAATGGATAGGTATCTAATGTCATCAGGGTATTTGGCCTGAAGTTCTTGAGCTTTCTTTGCAAAAAATATACGTTCCTCAATGGTCATTTCAGCCCATTTTTTTTCGTGATTTGTAGGCCAATGAAATTTGGTGTATAGTTTCTTTATGAGGCGTTTAGGTAAGTGTTTAACCGATGGAGTTACTGCAAGGCTAGCGATTGTAATGTGTCGACTTGATCCTCCGTTACGGTAAGGGGCGTTGAATTTCCAGCCAAGATCACCGCTTTCGTCTAGATATATAAACATTTGATTTGTTGAATTATAGGCAAAAAAAAGCGTGACCCCTAGATCCGACGTTTTTACAAAACGCTTACGATACACTTAGTGCGTCGCGGATATCCCAGGATTTACTCACGCATATAGATTATAGCGGTTAGTATTGCGATATATCAAATAAATAATCCTATTCTTCTGTATACCGCCAAATTTCAAAGTCGTACTTGTTTTCTAAGTTTACAAATCTCACATGGGTTGAATTTGGATATATATCTTCGAGTCTTTTACAAAGTTTGAATGATATGTTTTCATCAAAGAGTAGCTTCATTATATAACTGCTATTTTTCTTTCTTTATCAGCAGCATATGAAAGACTAGCATAAATATCATCTTCAGTTAACTCAGGGAAGTCATCTATTATTTCTTTGGGTTTCATTCCATAGCCTTTCTTGACATTGTTTCGCTTGATTCCAGTAGTGTAGGTCGGGTTAACGCAGCGTAACCCGACAAAGTAATTGACGAGAGACATGACACCAATCCAGCAAGCCACAACTCATTCCCTACCCATATTCGCCGCTAACACCACACTGTTTTCGCCGCAATTCATGGGTAATACGTTCCTATCCACAAACCGCCAACGCGTAGAAAGATCAGCATCACCTTTTGGTAAATGCCAGATGCAGTGCAAATGATCGGGTAGTATGACAATGGCATTAATGGAAAACGGATATTTTCTTATGACCTCTTTAAATGATTGACGCAATAGGCCAACTTCTTTTTCCGCAGCAAAAAGCGGTTGTCGATGATAAGTCACTACCGTAAAAAAATAGCTGGCTCTTGCTATATTTGCTCGGCGGTATTTCATTGAACTTCCTTTTCATCATGTCGGGTTACGCTGCGCTAACCCGACCTACATTACTTCGTGGATCAGGCACAAATGTAACGCATTCATGTTTGCTCATTTCGTTAAGCAATGACAAACCAGAGTGCAGAAGTTATTCCGTGCACGTTCCTTAGCCAAAATATAAGCAGATTAGAAATTGATGCCTCCAGCAAGGAGTTACCGTAGCTGATGTTACAAGAATGGAAGTGCTTGGCTACCATCGGATGACAAGGGAAGATAAAAAAGATTTTGAAGAACTTTTTGAGTATGCAGAAATATACCCAATATCATCATTGATTGTAGAGTTGGCGATTACATTACGCCAAAAAAGGAAAATGTCATTGGGTGATGCTATTATTGCTGCCACTGCCCTGCAAAAACATCAAACGCTGGTGACTAGAAATGTTAAAGACTTTAATTGGTTCGAAGGGTTGATACGCTGTTAACAACAGGTTCATCTTAACGATTTCTGGAGACCAATTCCCCGTTGATGTATTGGTGAAGAACAGAACTGATCAGAGTTTGATAAGGAATGCCTTTGATAAGGGCTTTGGTTCTAAGTTTACGTAAATCAGCTTCAAGAAGCCTTAGATTGATCTGTTTCTTTTTAGTCGCATTTTCCAGAAATATTTGGTGATACCTCTCTTTTTCAGCATCTATATTGGGCACGCTCTCTGGATGTTGATTTTCAACGTAATCCAGTAATTCTAGCTCTTCTTTGGTGTATTGATATTGTTTTGTGTTCATAAGCCCATCATTAAATTTTCAATATTTCATCTTGAGTTTTCTGCTTGGAATGATGTTCTTGAGAAAGATTTTTTCATCATCTTCAACAAATGGAACGTAGTACACATAGCCCGCTATCCTTAACACAAATAGTTTCTGGTTTGGATACTTTTCAGAATTATGGTGCGGAAGTATATCAAGTATTTCGTCATTAATGATGACATTCTCAACATCCTCGAAACATACATTTCGAGTCTTTTTGAGTAAGGTATTTTTCTCCTCTTTCCATTCAATGAGTACCCGCATGATAATCGCTGTATAAATAGTTAAGTTAATTAGTATATACGCAAGGTATACAGTGTCAAGCACCGAGTTGGGGTTCGCAAGCTCATCCCAACCTTGTATGATAAATCTACATGCTATTTTAGCTTGTTGCTTTTAAGTAGATTTCAGCGCAGGTTGCGGCTGGTAGCCATAGACGCAAAGGGTCGACGTTTTCATCCATCACTGTAAACTCATATTTTTGGTAAAAAGATTTAACTTCATCATCTTTGGCATCAATAACCAATCCAATCACAGGTATCGTAGTGAGCTTCTCTAGCTTCATGCGAGCCACTTGAAAAATGGCATCTAACAGCAGTTGCTCTCCGACTCTTTTCCCTTGAAATTTCAGATCAACACCCATACGACCCAATATTAAAACGGGTAATGGGTGTGGATATTTGGCTAATCGACTTTCTGCAGGAGCTTTCGGTATTTCACCATAACCAAGCGTGTAGAAGCCTATAATCTGGGTAGGTATTTTTGAATTAATGAGAACTTTTGTTCGCGAGCGATCTTCGTGCTCTGCTTTGTTCGCTTGTTCTTTCAGGAATTTATCCAGCGGTGCGTTACCGCATGTAAAGCTTTTCCGATCATGTTTTTTCTTGTCAAGAACTAACATCTCCATCATAGTAAAAACCGCCTCTTTCCTTAAATCTGTTAGCGGCATCTAACAATGCCTTATTCGGTGCTGGGGGTTTTTCCAGTGCATCAAAAACATTATTAGCCCCTTCCAAAGTCAGGGTGATAGTTCTTGCTTTCTCTATTACTGATTCAGCTTTAGCCGCCGCCGCTTCAATCAGAAACTGAGAAATAGTAGCACCAGAAAGATCCGCAGCGTATTTTATTAGCTCCCGCATATCGACTGAAGTTCTAGCGACAAGCCTTGCTTCTTTGGGTGCTACTGGGTTCATTTTTAATTTCCTCTATTTTCCTGGTTTAACATCATTTTCGTGCACGTTCTAAGTGACATGTCCTGGTGTTCGGCACCATTATGGCATACATAAGCAGTAAGTATCAATCTGGCACCCGAACTGTCAAATCATTTAAGATTTATTGATTTTTTTAGCTTACTTATGGAAGCCTCTGATGAAGTCTGAATTGAATTTTTACGGAGCAGGGACTTCAGTCCCTGCATCTAAACCAGGGCTAAAGCCCTGGCTCCGAATAAAGGTATTATGCCAAAGTTCTTGAGCTAGATTTGGAATTGCCATAGGAGATATGGCAGTGCTACTACAAGTTATGGTGTATTCTTAAAAAGTTCTACATAGTTCTGTATGGCATCGGCTGAATCCACTTGCCCAAACACACCGCTAATAACTGCCAGCATGTCAGCGCCTGCATCCACTAATTGCTTGCCATTTTCTGGTGTGATGCCTCCAATTGCAGTGATTGGGATCGATATAGTTTGGCGTGCTTGCATCAATAATTGAATATCTACCTGCTTTGCATCAGGTTTGGTGATAGAGGAAAAAAATGCACCAAAGGCGACATAGCTGGCACCTGACTTTTCTGCTTGAATGGCGCTTTCCAATGAGTTGTAGCATGAAATACCAATAATGGCTTGTGAGCCTAACTCTTTGCGAGCTTGTAACAGTGATGCATCATCATGGCCGAGATGAACTCCATCGGCCTGAACCTGTTTGGCAAGCGAGATATCATCATTAATAATCAGTGGAACATGGTATTTATTACAGAGTGTTTTCAATGCCGTCGCTTGTTGTAAGCGATCTTTAGGTGACAATATTTTGTCCCGGTATTGAAGTATTGCCACACCACTTTGAAGAGTTTTCTCAACAGTTTCAATGAATGAATCTATGGGTATCAGATGGCTGTCGGTGATGGCATAGAGTCCACGCATATTTAAAATTTTTGCGTGTGGTGATTATTGTTGCCACGAGCCCAGAACAGGCGGTTAGGGGTATGCTGCCCTTTACCCATGTGACTTCCTGACTTGAGTGCATCCCATGTGTATTCCTGAGCTTTTTTGATCACTGATTGAATGTCTATATTGTGTGCCAGCAGACCTGCAATGGCAGAAGATAGTGTGCAGCCTGAGCCATGATAGCTGTGTGGCAGCCGTGACCAGCGGTAGGTATCTATCTGTTTTCTTTCGCCATAAAGTATATTGACGACATCCTTTGTGCTTTCGTGGCCGCCTGTGATCAGTACATAGTGGCAGCCCACTTCCATGAGTGCTGTTGCGCAACCGGAAAGTGAATGTTCTTTATCAGCCAGAGCGCGGGCTTCAATGCTGTTCGGTGTCAAAATATGTGTAAACGGGCACAGCAGCTCAACGATGGCATCACAAATTGCTCCGGTTGTCAGTGCACCGCCACCACCTGCGGCGAGTACCGGGTCGTATACCACGGGGATTTCAGGGTGATTTTTTATGATTGTATGAATCGCCTCAACAATTTTGGTATTGCCAATCATGCCGATTTTAATGGCAGCTACTGGAAGATCTTCCAGCACGGTTTGCGCTTGATCAATGATGAAGTTCGGGTCAACCGTTGTGAAACGTTTTGCTTGTCGTGTATTTTGCACGGTGAGTGCGGTAATAATCGGTGCTGTATGGCAACCCATACTGCTGATGGTTTCTATATCCGCTTGAATGCCCGCGCCACCACTTGGATCGCAGCCGGAAAATGTGAGAATGACGGGGATGTTACTGTGTGCAGGCATGGGGTTTATGCTCTTTGTTTCCATTGTCTCGGATGGCGACTCCCGTGCATGACTGCAAAAACTATGAGTCGCTTTTTTTCTATTCGGTAATAGATTGCGAAAGGAAAACGGTGAATGAGGGCACGACGAACTTGTCTGTGAATTTCAACATATAAGTGAGGATTGCTTGATATTATTTCGAATGCGCTTTGAACTTCATCAAGAAAGTCATTGCCTAAAGATTTTTGCTGCTTTTCGTACCATATTGCCGCTTCTTTAATATCTGTTTCGGCTTCCGGTCGTATATGTACTCTGTAATTCACAGTTGTTTTCTGATATCCGCGATAGCTTCACTGGCTAAGCGACCCTTGATTCCATCAGATTCATAAGCATTCAGGCGTTGATCAAGCTCAGCTTTTTGTTCGTCCGTTACTTTTATGGTTGCTCGATCTACAGCGATACTATCCCATAGATCTTCCACTAACTTTATTCGTTCGACGATTGGGAGTGTGTGTAGATTGTTTATCATCTTAAAAACCTTATAAACATGTCGATTTTGGCTTTAGAACATAACACAAAACAAGAGGGAGTCGGTATACTTCTTTTACTCTAAACACACACCAAACGAACTATGAATAAACTAAACCCCCCACAAAAAAAAGCAGTACGTTATCTTGACGGCCCCGTGCTCGTACTTGCCGGGGCGGGCAGTGGTAAAACGCGAGTGATTACTTACAAAATCGCTTATTTGATTAATGAGTGTGATATTCCGGCGCGTCATATTGCCGCGGTGACTTTTACCAATAAAGCGGCGCGCGAGATGAAGTCACGTATTAGCGAAATGATGAAAGGTAAAAATAGCCGGGGTTTGATGGTTTCCACTTTCCATACGCTAGGCTTGAATATCATTCGTCGAGAATTAAAAACACTCGGCTATAAATCAGGCTTCTCAATTTTTGATTCGGCTGATTCGGGTACATTATTGCGTGAGCTGATGCGGCGAGAAAGTGAGGATGTCGACGCAGATATGATCAAACAGATGCAATGGCAAATTTCACGTTGGAAAAATGCGTTGATTGATCCAGCGTCGGCACTGGCAGAGGCCAATGTGAGCGGTGACGCTGTATTGGGTTTGAGTGCGACGCTTTATGAGTCGTACCAGCGTCATTTGAAAGCGTATAACGCGCTGGATTTTGATGATCTGATTATGCAGCCAGTTCACCTGTTTCAAAATCACCCTGAAGTTTTGGAGCGTTGGCAAAATCGTATTCGCTACCTATTGGTGGATGAGTATCAAGATACCAATGCCTGTCAATATACGTTAGTTAAATTGTTGGTCGGCCCACGCGCAGCGTTCACCGTGGTGGGTGATGATGATCAGTCGATCTACTCATGGCGTGGCGCACAGCCTGAAAATCTGACTCTATTAAAAACGGAATACCCTACACTTGAAATTATCAAACTGGAGCAAAATTACCGTTCCTATGGCCGCATCCTTAAAGCGGCCAATAAATTGATTGATAACAATCCCCATGTTTTTGAGAAAAAATTATGGAGTGATATGGGCTATGGTGACCCCATTCGGGTGATTCAGGCGCGAGATGAAATGCACGAAGCTGAGCGTGTAGTTTCAGAGATTATCAGCCATCGCTTCAAACATAGAACCCGTCATAGTGACTATGCCATTCTCTATCGAGGCAACCACCAGTCAAGACTGTTTGAACGTATTTTACGAGAGCAAAATGTCCCCTACCGCCTGACCGGAGGCACCTCCTTTTTTGCTTACAGTGAAGTGAAAGACATCATGGCGTACCTGCGTTTATTGGTGAATCAGGATGACGACAACGCCTTTTTAAGAATCGTAAACATACCGCGCCGTGAAATTGGCCCTACCACGGTTGAAAAGCTTGCAAGCTACGCAACGAAGCGAGAAATCAGTTTGATGGATGCCTGCTTTGAGATGGGTTTGACGCAAGTGATGGATGAACGGACGCTCTCAAAAGTCAAGCAGTTTGCCGAGTGGGTGGTGGATACAGGGGATCGAGCGGCACGGGGTGATCCCATCGCTGCTGTTCGAGAGATGATTCAAAGTGTCGGTTACGAGGGGTGGCTCAAAGAGAGTTGTAAAGATCTGAAAACAGCGGAGCGACGTATGGAAAATGTCACAGAACTATTGATGTGGCTGCAAAACATACATGAAAAAGAGGACGAAGGAGAAAAAAGCCTGTCAGATATGGTGGCGCATATGATGTTGATGGATATCATCGAGCGAAATGAAGAGGAAGATACGCGGGACAGTGTCCACCTGATGACACTGCACGCCGCAAAAGGGCTGGAGTTTCCCAATGTTTTTCTGGTCGGAATGGAAGAGGAGCTGTTGCCACACCGCACCAGTATTGAAGAAGATAATCTGGAAGAGGAGCGCCGCCTGGCTTACGTGGGTATTACACGTGCGCAACATAATTTAACTTTTAGTCTGGCCACCCGGCGTAAACGTTATGGTGAAATGGTTGATTGTGCACCCAGCCGGTTTCTTGATGAGCTTCCTGCCGATGATCTGGTTTGGGAAGGTGGAAAAATAGAAGTGGATCCAGAAGAGCGACAAGAGCGCGGCAAAGCACACCTGGCAAATTTGCGAGGACTGCTTGGCAATTGAACGTGGCCACCAAGTCAGGTATCCTACCGGCCTCAATAAGCGCCCGTGGCTCAGCTGGATAGAGCGTCGCCCTCCGGAGGCGAAGGTCACAGGTTCGAATCCTGTCGGGCGCGCCATTTTGTTTTCACCCCCACAAAAGCTACCTAAAGCCTTGAAAGGTAAGGTGGTTTCGGGGGTTCGAAAACCTTCTCCACGCACATACGCCAATCTGTCCGCAAAAGTGAGTTTCATCACTGCATGACGGTCTTCAATACGCCCTGAAGTCTTGGGTGCGATGTTAAAAAATGCTTGTTTCTCACATCTTCGGTTGTCGCTTCCCATATTTCCCTCTATTCTCTCCATAGCTATGGGGGCCATAAATGTTATGACTGATCAAATTCTGACCTTGAAAGAGGTGGCGGCGTACCTGAAACTCGCTGAAAAAACCGCCTGTAAACTTGCCGCAGAGGGTAAATTAGCCGGTTTTAAAGTCGGTGGGAGTTGGCGGTTTAAGGCAATAGATATAGATCGCTGGATAGAAGAAAAAAAGAATAAAGAGGCAAAAAAATGAGTTTTGAATTTCAAGCCATTTTCGGGGCGGTTGCATGACCAAAGAACAAGAGATCGAAAACGCCCTAATTGCGAAGCTGAAAGACCTCAAATATCACGGCTTGATCCAGGCATTTTCACGCACCAATCGTGTTTTGAACGATACCAAGCCCTACGGCAATATCCTTGATTTCCGTTATCAGGAAGACGCCGTCAATACGGCGATTGCGCGTTTCTCAGGGCAGGATAAAAGTCGCGCCAATGAAATCTGGCTGGTTGATCCCGCGCCCGTGGTGATAGATAAGTACGAAAAGGCCGTCTCCGCAATGGGCGATTTTATGGAGGCCAGTCATCAAGTACGCGAGCCTGAAGGCGTATACAACCTCAAGGGGGATACTGCCCGCCTCGATTTTATTAACCGCTTTAAGGAAGTGCAAAGGCTAAAAACGCAACTCGACCAATACACCGATTTAACCGACGAGCAAAAGGAAAAAATCGATAGTTTGCTATCGGAAGATCAATTACGTTCGTTCAGAGGAGCCTACCTGGAAACCGCGCAGCGCCTGAAAGAACAGCAAGTCAAAGGCAGTGACGATCCGGATGATCCGGTGCAACAACTGGAGTTTGAACTGGTGCTGTTTGCCTCTGCACTGATCGATTACGACTACATCATGGGCCTAATCGCCAAATCCACTGACGATAAGCCAGGCAAACAGAAGATGAGCCGCCAGCAGTTGATCGACTTGATCAGCTCCAGCGCCAATTTAATGGATGAGCGCGACGATATTGTGGACTACATCAATAGCCTGCCAGCCAATGAAAAACTCAGTGAAAAAGCCATAAGAGCGGGTTACAACACATTCAAAGCAGAAAAATTCGCCCGGGAACTGGCTGCTTTGGCTGAAAAGCACGGTCTCACCAACGAAGCTCTGCAAGGCTTTGTGGATGGCATTATGGATCGCATGATCTTTGACGGCGAACAACTCACTGACCTGATGGAACCTTTGGAACTGGGCTGGAAGGCGCGGCGCGAAGCAGAACTGGCACTGATGGAAGAACTGG
>WFXF01000068.1 GCA_015490755.1 Gammaproteobacteria bacterium | reverse complement strand
GTAAGGCCGTTACATTTACCGGCCCTATGTATGGCGATAGCAGGTTAGCTGCGTATGCTATTGCGGATACCTTTGTTTTGCCTTCCTATGGTGAAGGTCTTCCAACGGTTTTACTGGAAGCTTTGGCGTCATCCTTGCCTCTGGTTTATACACATGAATGTAATTTTCAGGATGCTGTAGAGATAGGCGCTGGAATTGTATATCCAGCGGGTATAAGTGGGCTTGAAGTTAGTTTAAAAAAAATGTTGACACTTTCTGATCAAGATCGATTTCATATGGGGAAACGGGGATTGGAATTGGTTCGGAGTCACTATTCATGGGGTTCAATTGCAGATCAGTGGATTGAGTTGTATCGTAGGGTTGTCAATGGAAAGTGATAATATTGAGTATAAGGATGGTTTTTTGTCGGTTTCAGTTCTGATTTTAACTTTGAATGAAGAGGATAATATCCGTCGATGCTTGTCATCGCTAGGTTGGGCAGATGATGTGGTTGTGCTTGATTCATACAGTACCGATAAAACGACGGATATTGTATGCGAGTCTGGCGCAAAATTATATCAGAGGGCGTTTGATGACTACGCATCCCAACGTAATTATGGGTTAAATGAAATTAAATATAAGAATCCATGGATATTAATGGTCGATGCTGATGAAGAGGTATCTGAAGAGCTTGTAAATGAAATGAAAACCACCCTTGATGCTGCTGAAGAAGATGTTTGTCTTTATCGAATGAGGCGTAAGGATTATTTCATGGGGCGTTGGATCAAACGAAGCAGCGGATACCCCACTTGGTTTGGGCGTCTAATTAAGGTTGGGCACGTCAAAGTTGACCGGGCAATCAATGAGGAATATGTCACTGATGGTAGGGTAGGGTATTTGGATCATCACCTACACCACTACCCATTCAATAAAGGGTTTTCCGCATGGTTAGAGAAGCATAACCGCTACTCATCTATGGAGGCTGATCTGATTATTCAAGGTGGCCTGGAAGAGCCAAGATTGGCTGATTTTTTAAATAGAGATCCTGCAATCAAGAGAAAAGCAATTAAATCCCTCGTATATCGAATGCCAGGACGGCCACTATTAATGTTCTTTGCTCTTTATGTCGTGCGCGGTGGTTTTCTTGATGGCAAACCAGGTTTGGTATTTTGTCTGCTTCGTTCTTTTTACGAGTTTATGATTAATTGTAAGGTAAAGGAGTATCAATTGAGGGATGAAGGAAAACCATTGTAAGGAAAGGGGTCAAGTATCATATTGACACTTTGCCCCCAGCGCCGCTATGGAAAAAAAAGAAAAATGGATAAAACGTCAATATGATACTTGACCCCTATTCTTGACCCCTATTCTGCTCAATCTTGAATACGGCTTCATGCCGCACGATTCCGTAGCGCAACTGCGCGGTGGTTCACAAGCGGGTCTGAAACGCTGGTTAAAGGAAGTGATTTACGCACGTCTGCCCTGCGGATTCAGGGCTTTTGTCTATTTTTTCTATCGCTACGTGATTCGACTGGGTTTTCTCGATGGTCAGGCTGGTACGGCATTTCATTTTCTTCAAGGCTTCTGGTATCGCTACCTAGTGGATGCCAAAGTAGTAGAGGTGAAACGTTATATGAAAAAGCATGACTGTGATGTGGTTACTGCCATTGAGCAGGTATTGGGGGTTCGGGTTTGAACCGTGAATTGTGAGGCGTGATTGGCGATTAACGGATCGTGAGTTGGGGGTGGCTCGTTTTCATTTACAGCCGATACGCAAACAATAACCGCGTCGCACCTTTTCCATCGAATCCTCTTTAAGGCGACCAAATGATTTAACGATATTTTCAGACGAGAGCGTAAAGATTTTATCCAGACGAACCCAACTTGCCTTCGGTAGTTGTCCTTCCGAGAGCACGGTAGTTGTAATTGATATAGCATGATCCTCTATTTGCACAGAGGTGATGGCAAGACAGATAAAATCGCCATGGCGATCCGGTGGTGTCAATGTGAGAACGGGGCGGCGCTTTGTGCTACTTAGATCCGAGTAAGGGAAAGGGATTAACACAAGCTCACCTGGTTCACACTTCATTCCAAATTTCGTCCTGTTGGTTTTCCCAAATGTGTCTCATAGCGGGCTCTTGTGCCATGATTAGCTCATCTACTTGTGAATCAATCAGTCCATGTTTGAGCTCAATGTATTCAATGAAATCAAGCACTTCTCTTGCCAGCGGCTCTGGTAGCCGCTTGACTTCATGATAAATTTTTTCCGCAGTGCTCACTGTTTCTCCGACAATATTAGTTTACTTGACATTAGACTACGTTCGCCCATTTACCTGCTGATGTCAAGATTGTAATCAAAGGGTCAGAGTCGTTGATCTCAAACAGCGACTGCATTTGACATAATGCTTCGCTAAACAGTCAGCCCTCGGCCTTTCACTCTTCCCACTACTTCATCAGAATATATAAACAGTGCTCAAAACCATATTTATAAATCGCTTTTTTTACCCGGATCACTCTGCAACCAGTCAACTGTTGACAGACCTCGCTTTTAACCTGGCTGAGCAGAGCGGTGATATTCACGTAATTACCAGCCGCCAGCGTTACGATGACGCGAAAGCAGGTTTACCAAAACTTGAGCGAATAGAGGGCGTTCAAGTGCATCGAGTCTGGACGAGCTCTTTTGGACGACGATGGTTACCTGGTCGAGTGGTTGACTATATGACGTTCTATCTTAGTGTTACATGGTCGCTATTTTGTTTAGTCCGCGCTGGAGATATTGTCGTTGCCAAAACGGATCCTCCGATGATCTCTATCTTTGCCGCAGCGATTGTTAAGTTACGCAAAGCAGTATTAATTAATTGGGTTCAAGATCTGTTTCCTGAAGTTGCAGGTGCCTTCGGAATTGAAGCGATGAACGGCCCCATCGGAAAGTTGTTGCGTTCAATTCGTAATGCTTCATTGCGGATGGCGGGAAAAAACATTGTGCTGGGAGAGCGTATGGCGGCACGTTTGAGCAGTGAAGGGGTCGCTTGTGAAAAAATTGATGTGATTCATAACTGGGCCGTGGGTGACCTCAAAGCACCAATACCTCTCAATGAAAACAGCTTGCGTAAAGAGTGGGGATTGGATGATAAATTTGTTGTGGCGTATTCCGGAAATATGGGGCGAGTGCATGACTTTCGAACCATTCTGGATGCCGCATCAATATTAAAGCCGTTTAATGAAATCCTGTTTCTGTTTATTGGTGGTGGCCCAAGACGTGAATGGGTCAAAAGTGAGGTGAAGCGGCTTGGGCTGGGTAATGTGATGTTTAAACCTTATCAGCCACAGGAGCGTTTGCAGGAGAGCCTATCCGTTGCCAATATTCATTTGATCTCGCTACTGCCTGAAATGGAAGGTTTGGTGGTTCCGAGTAAATTCTATGGCATCATTGCGGCAGGAAGGCCTGCCCTGTTCATCGGTGATGAGCAAGGAGATATTGCACGTATCTTAATGAGTAATGAATGTGGTTGGGCTGTATCGATTGGTGAATCAGAAGTTTTAGCAAATAAAATTAAAGAGTGCGTGGAAAACAGGGCGCTGTGTGAGCAATGGAGCCAGAATGCTCGACAACTGTTTGATCAGCGTTTTGACCGAAAAGTGGCGTTAAGTGCGTGGCAAAGAGTGATATTTGGTATTGCGCTAAAATAATTTTTGCAAATATAGATATATTTAAAAACAGGAGTTCATGTGAAAAAAGTTGCTTTAATTACAGGAGTTACAGGTCAGGATGGTGCTTATCTGGCTGAATTTTTATTGGAAAAAGGGTATGAGGTTCACGGTATAAAAAGGCGTGCTTCTTCTTTTAATACCGATCGTATCAATCATCTGTATCAAGATCCACATGAAGGTGATACGAGCTTTTTTCTGCACTATGGTGATTTGACGGATGCTACAAATCTCATCCGTATTGTGCAGGAAGTGCAGCCGGATGAAATTTATAATCTGGGAGCAATGAGTCATGTCGCGGTTTCATTTGATTCACCGGAATATACGGCCAATGCAGATGGCTTGGGAACGTTGCGAATTCTTGAAGCCATTCGAATTTTAGGTTTGGAGAAAAAAACCCGTTTTTACCAGGCTTCAACTTCAGAGCTTTATGGTGAAGTTCAGGAAATTCCGCAGAAAGAGACCACCCCCTTTCATCCGCGCTCACCCTACGGTGTCGCCAAACTCTATGCATACTGGATTACAGTGAATTATCGTGAGTCTTACGGAATGCATGCATCGAATGGTATTTTGTTTAATCATGAATCTCCACTGCGTGGTGAAACATTTGTGACACGCAAAATTACCAGAGCCTTGGCTCGTATTCATCTTGGCTTACAGAAATGTTTGTATCTTGGCAATATGGATGCCAAGCGTGATTGGGGTCATGCACGGGATTATGTTGAAATGCAGTGGATGATGCTGCAGCAAGATGAAGCCGATGATTACTGTATTGCCACAGGTGTTCAATATACGGTACGTGAATTTGTTGAGGCTGCATTGAAGTGTTTGGATCGCTCGATTCGCTGGGAAGGCGAGGGGGTTGATGAGAAAGGCTATGATGTTGGAAGTGGTGAATGCATTGTTGCGGTTGATCCACGTTATTTCCGTCCCGCAGAAGTTGAAACTTTACTGGGGGATCCAACCAAGGCAAAAGAAAAATTAGGCTGGACTCCAAAAATTACTTTTGAAGAGTTGGTGAAGGATATGATGGAGGCGGATCTGAAGTCAGCTGAGCGTTTTGATGTGGTTAAAAAAGCGGGGCATGATGTGTATGCACATCATGAGTAAATGCCAATGATGAATCAGAATGCTTCTATTTATGTCGCAGGGCATCGTGGCCTGGTTGGGTCAGCGATTGTTCGTCAGTTAAAATCACAAGGTTATACAAATATCATCTGTCAAACTCACAGTGACTTGGATTTAACTAATCAGCTGGCTGTTAAGACATTTTTTGAAAGAGAGAAGCCTGAATATGTTTTTCTCGCTGCGGCCAAGGTGGGTGGGATTTATGCCAATAATACTTATCCTGCAGATTTTATTTATAAAAACCTGATGATTGAAGCAAACGTCATTGACGCTGCTCATCAAAATGGTGTCAAGGGCTTGCTGTTTTTGGGAAGTTCTTGTATTTACCCCCGTGCGGTAGAGCAACCCATGCGGGAAAATGCGCTGTTAACTGACGTTTTAGAGCCAACGAATGAGCCTTATGCTATTGCCAAGATTGCCGGAATTAAGTTATGTGAGTCTTATAATCGTCAACATGGCACTGATTTTCGCAGTGTGATGCCGACGAATCTGTATGGTTTGAATGATAATTTTAATCTGAAAAATAGCCATGTGATCCCTGCATTGATGCGTAAATTTCATGAGGCAAAAACTGCCGATGACAGTCATGTCGAAGTGTGGGGCAGCGGCAATGCCATGCGGGAGTTTCTGTATGTTGATGATATGGCCGATGCCTGTATTTATGTGCTTGGCATGGATCAAACTCTGTATGCAGAGCAGACTGAGCCAATGCTGTCTCATATTAATGTCGGTACAGGCACGGATGTGACCATTCGTGAATTGGCTGAGTTGATAAAATCAGTGACCGGTTTTGAAGGTGATATTGTTTTTGATCGCAGTAAGCCTGATGGCCCGCCTCGAAAGCTTATGGATACGAGTCGACTCGCTTCGTTAGGCTGGCAGCCTAAAGTCAGCCTGAAAAGTGGTTTGGAAAAAACCTATCAATGGTTTCAAACACTTGAAAGTAGTGATATTCGAGCTTGAAGTTAAAGTCCGTGACAAGGAGCCTTGGCACAATCAAAGGGGTCAGAGTCATTGATTTTTGCTTCTTTGCTGGTGTAGCGTGATTGGTAGTTTATTCGAAGGCGATTACCATGGCGCGACTACCTCGTTTAAGTTTACCTGACATCGTATTGCCAGCCTGAAAGATATTGCTGACAAAATCGTTGTCGCCGAATGACTTTTCAGGGCAAGTTGATTCGTTTTGGTGGCGTGTTTCCCGTGCAGGTACTTCGGTTGTTCCGCTACGGCAAAGGCGAGTGCGAGAATCGCTGGATGGATGAGCACATTAAGGTGGCTGGCCCTACCGTCAATTTTAACGGCGAGCTGATCGATGACAATCTCAACTCGCTCACCTGGTGGACCGACAAGCACAACCATTATGCCAGCCGTGAGGCAGTGGATCTGCTTAATCTCGAATATGGCTTCATGCCACATGATTCTGTAGCGCAACTGCGCGGCGGCTCTCAGGCGGGATTGAAGCGCTGGCTGAAGGAGGTGGTTTATGCACGTCTGCCGGGCTTTTGCCTATTTTTTCTATCGTTATGTGATTCGGCTGGGTTTCCTTGATGGACAAGCTGGTACGGCATTTCATTTTCTTCAAGGCTTCTGGTATCGCTATCTGGTGGATGCCAAAGTGGCAGAGGTGAAACGCTATATGCACAAGCAAGAGTGTGATGTGGTTGTGGCTATCAAGTAAGTGTTGGGTGTTCAAATTTGACAGTGGCTATATACCCGCCGGTTTATAACTTCGATAAATTTTCATGAAGAACGAGGATGGCAGTGCCTTATAAATCAAGCTGTATTCTTGAGCCTTGCATGTTTAGCTTTACCAGGCCGCATGGCAAAGGTACCGTCTAAAATTGAAAGGCCGTATTGTTCAACAAGACTCAATAATTTTAGGGCTGCACCATTAGGCCGTTTAGCCGTAGCACCTCTTGCTTCCCACTTTTTAACCGTTTCAGCACTTGTATTTAAATACTGAGCAAACACAGCTTGACTCAGTTTATTCGCTAACCGAATCGCTTTAATTTGTGCGGCGGTATACTGTTTCACTTCTGGCAAGCACTGTGCATCAAATGTACGCATAGTTATATCATCAACCAAACCTATTTCATGCAAGTCACTTATAGATTCATGAATAACGTCTGAAATGCTTTTACCGTTCATTGTCTTTTACCTCAAATAATTTCTTGGTTTTTACTGCCTCATCTAATTACTTGTCCGTCAGTGAAAAATATATTTTCGCTAGATACTGTAAATCTTTTAACTCCTTATTCTTTACAGTGGATCGTTCATTTTTAGCAAAAATATATAAAAAAGATGATTGCCTTGCTGAAAAGCGACGATGGTTCGAGAACCGCTGCTCTTGCCTCTGCCTTCTAAAGCGAGTCGTTTTTAAAGATCTTCTGTCCCAAAGATACTTCGACGTTACCCTCAGCTACTTCCAGAGCAGCATCAAACAAGCATTGACCACCCAAGCCTTCATTTTCCGCCCATTTTTTGAAGGCCTTATTTTTGAATATTCTCATAGTTCTCCCACGAATAAATCATAGTACTTAGCACCCCAATATGCAATATTTTCTTTTAATCTGGCTAAGCAGACTTACCAAAATATAAAAAAGCTCGATTGGTTTACATTCCCCTTAAAGCGAATGGCGCTCAAAGCACACTGTATGATATTGCATCTATGCTTCACGCTGTTAGATCCGTTGATGTGATATTAGTTCTGGGCGTTTCAGGCTGCATATTTTTGCCATTTTTACGTATTTTTTCCAAGAAAAAAATTATTGTTAATATTGATGGGCTGGAGTGGCGGCGTCATAAGTGGGGGCGTGTTGCCAAGTGGTTTCTAAAGCTTTCTGAAAAAGTATCTGTGAACTATGCTGATGTGGTTGTGACGGATAATCAAGCGATCAAAGAATATGTTAAAAGCGAATACAACAAAGATAGTGTGTTGATTGCGTATGGGGGGGATCATGTTCTTATCCCTTCTCATGAAAATAAAAATAGCACTGAAAAGTTTGTGCCGCCTTTTGATAAGTATGCAATAAAAGTGTGTCGTGTTGAGCCTGAGAATAATGTTCATGTGGTGCTGGAGGGATTCTCCCAGATGAATGATTTTCCTTTAGTGATTGTTGGAAACTGGGATGCAAGCGAGTATGGGAAGCAGCTTCGTGAAAAGTATGATGGCGTATCTAATATAAAGCTGATTGATCCTGTTTATGATCGTGGTGTGCTTTATAACTTGCGCTCAAATGCACAGTTATATATTCATGGGCATAGTGCGGGAGGAACCAACCCTTCTCTTGTTGAAGCGATGTGTTTTGGATTGCCCGTAATTGCTTTTGATGTTCAATACAATCGGGAAACAACTCAGAACAGGTCTCTCTTTTTTAAAGATAGGGGTTCTCTGATAGAGGCTTTAAACCACTTGGATCAGGCTGAAATTTCTGAAGTGGGTGCTGCAATGAAAGAAACAGCAATGGAGCTTTATACGTGGAAAAAAATAACAGGTGAGTATGCTAGTTATTTTGAATAATCAAAGGTGTTGAACGAAGAGTGTAGTGGTCACCCAGCACGCCGTGACCGGCGATTAATCTAGCGGGTTAAAGTCCCGTCCGGGGAATTGCTCGTTCACCCCGGTAGTACTGCGGAGCAGTACGTGAGTAACCACGTGCTGTAAGTTTCGCGAAGGCAAAGCTACAGGCCGCAACGCAAGTGAATCTGTATTAGCCTCGTTAACCAATTGAGGATGTTGACACTCTTGGGTGGGTGGAAAACTGATACGGCCTGCTTGACAATGAGTGTTTCAGGTCGATCTTCCGGGGTTATAGGAGTGGCATGTAGCGGAAGATTGATCGTGCAGGGCGGGAGATCCAATAAGGAGGTGTTTGCAACACCAACAGATTCATATAAGCCTTAATCGGTGAAATTGCATCCTCAACAAGCAACTCTTTAATCGTTATAGGTACTGCCTCCCCGATCAATTCAACGGCTCTGCGGCGATATGGGGAGATGGGATAGGTTTGATTCTTGACAAAAATTGGCAAAGTATGTCATAAAGAAGGGGTGACTATTTTTTAAAGTAGAGGAATTATGATGGCTACGATGAATATTTCAGTTCCTGACTCAATGAAAGATTGGGTTCAATCTCAAGTGAACACAGGAGCCTACGCAAATACAAGTGATTATGTTCGTGACTTAATCCGTCAAGATCAAGAGCATCGAAACAAATTAGAGGCCTTGCAAACCGCCATTACTGCTGGAATAGAAAGCGGTGTAAGTCAAAAATCTTTTGACCAAATTATTGACTTGGCTCGTAGTAGCTTGAAAGATAATAAGCTGTGAGTCTATACCTGTTTTCTAAAAAGGCTGAAAATGATTTAATCGAAATTTATCGTTATGGCTTTTTGAACTATGGTGAAAGAAAAGCTGATTTTTATTCTCAAGGTCTAAAAGAAAAATGTCAGTTTCTTGCTGACACCCCTCATATTTGCCATGAACGTAATGAATTTAAGTCACCCGTTAGAATTCATCATTACAAGAAACACTTGATTGTTTATCTCATTGAGGGAAATAATATTTTTATTGTTCGTATTCTACATGAGCGAATGGATATTCAACAATATTTATAATAATCGGGGACAGACCCCGATTAAAAAGGAGCTCATATCACTGCCCGACAACACAGCGCTCTGGCGCTATCAGCCCGGTATGCGCTATTATTTAGTTGACGAAAGCCGTTGCCCTGAAGGAAAGGCAGGCTCACTCAGCGGACTGATATTCAGGCTCGAAAATGCCAGAAGCCCAAAAGAGTTCAAAGTTGTGCTGGAAGAGATGACACAAAACATGCCCAGTCACCTTGGTTCAGTGAAACGAGCGGTTGCTGTGTGGATCACTTATGTACTGGCACCGCACAAAGGTATAGATCTATCCCCCCCAGGGAGACTGAAAACTTAGATGAGGTAAAAAATATGTTAGGGCTTTTTTTGCCACTTGACCAACAAGCATAACGCAACCATAATGGAATCTCTGTTTCACTTAAGAGGTACACGCAATGCCTGCTTTAACCATAAAAAATATTCCTGACGACCTATACCATGAGCTAAAAAATGTTGCAGAACAACATCATAGGAGCATTAATAGCGAAGTTATTATGTGCCTTAAACGCTCTCTTTTCCCCAAAAAAATATCTCCAGAGGACAGATTAAACGACATTCGTACTCTTCGTGCGCAAATAAGCCCTAATTCCATTACTGATGAAGATATTGAACAAGCTATCAATGAAGGCAGATCATGATAGTTGCTGATACAAACATTATTTCTTATCTTCTTCTGCCTACCCCTCATTCAAAATCAGTCGATGCAGCGTACAAACTTGATTCTGAATGGGTTGCACCGCTGCTATGGAAAAGTGAGTTCCGAAATGTTTTAGCGCTGTACCTTAGAAAGAAAATTATTAATCTCGAAAAAGCATTACTACTTCAGGAAACCGCTGAATCAATTATGACACAGAGCGAATTTGATGTTTCTTCTTCTCAAGTGCTTGCATTAATAAACGAGAGTAATTGCTCCTCGTACGACTGTGAATTTGTTGCTCTTTCTCAATATCTCAACATCCCGCTTGTTACACAAGATAAAAGGATTTTAAAAGAATTTCCATCTACAGCGATAACGGTAGCTGAGTTTCTATCCAGTTACGCTAGCAAGCCCTAACATTTGTCTTTTTTCAATGCTGAGGTGTTTTATGAGAGCATACGCAGGAAAAACACTCTCAAAAGACTGGACGAGAGACGAATGGACTTGGATCTCTTCTTGACAGCAATTTCCGCTAGAAAATAAAACCCAATCAAGGGGGTCAGAGTCATTGAATTTTATACTTTTATATGTAGATTTGAATCTGATTCGTGCCTCAGTGTCAAGTAGTCACTGCCTTATGTAATATTGAATTGATGAGAGTCTGGTACGGCATTCCTTCTTGTAGCGCCTTTGCTTTCAGGCGTTCGAGATCGGACTTCTGTAAACGAAGAGAAATTTTTACGCGCTCCTCGTGTATGGTTGCTCTTGCAGCTAATTTTAGTTCCTTGAGTCTTGTGGGCGTAAGAGCATTATTACCCACTTCGTAGTCGTCACGCTCGATAGCTTCCATGACTTCCTTTTCCTCATCATCGAGAAATTTCTTAATACTTGGCTTGTTTGTCATGATGTTATTCCGTCAGGTAAATAGTGGTGTGTTTGCGACTCGGGAAAACCGTCTTCAAGAAAAACTCTTCCTCTGTTTCGACATAGGGAACGACATAGGCGTAATTGTTGATTTCGAGTACGAACATCTTTTGATGTGGATATTGCTTGCTTGGGTTTGATATATCCGCGAGCACTCTGCCTTCTTCAATGGCAATAACACAATCTTCAAAGCTCACATTTCCCCGTGAGGTGTCGTTTCGAAGCGCCATCGCCTTTTTAATGTTCCATACCATCTTCTTCATACCATAATTGTATGGACAGGGTGCGCTTTGTCAAATGTTTTTTGAGTAATGGGGCCACTCAGCACGCCGTGACCGGCGATTAATCTAGCGGGTTAAAATCCCATCCGGGGAATTAGCTTGCCAACGGAAACACCGTGCTCGCTTGCGTAGTTTTGAGCTGCGACTTTTAATTCGGGTGGTAGCATAATAGTTGTGCGTTGCATAGAAAAATCCCTTGGTGTCTATGCTATGCATAATGTTTGTCTTTTTTTCAATGCCTGTCTGAGATGATATGGTCTAATTGATTGATACACCCCAGTTAAGGATAATTAACTTAACTGAGGACAATCGAAATGACAGCAAGAAAAAAGTATTCAAAAGAATTTAAACTGGATGCCATCAGTCTGGTCACAGAACAAGACTATACCCGCACAGAGGCCGCAAAAAGTCTGGGCATTAATCCCACATGCTGGGGCGTTGGGTAAAGGAATCTGCATCCGATGATGTGCATGCTTTTCGCGGTAGCGGCAAGTTAATATCGGATCAGGAGGAGATTAGAGTACTCAAGGCCCAGGTAAAACGGCTGCAGATGGAGAAGGACATTTAAAAAAAAGCGACGGTATTCTTTGCAGCCGAAACGAAGTGAAGTGCGCGTTTATCACCCAGCATAAGAATACCTATCCAATCAGCCTGCAGTGTCAGGTATTGGGTGTGAGTCGAGCGTGTTATTACCACTATCGACACTTTACAGAGGGCAAACCAGCAGACTCGGAACACCAGGGTATGCTGGAATGTGTTAAGAAAATAGCTGCCGCGAGTGATGATACCTATGGCAGTCGTCGCATGAAATGCGCCATGAATGGGCTAGGTTATCCGATCAGCCGCAATAAGGCGAGGAAGCTTATGAGAGAGACCTGTGTGCAGGCACGTCACCGCAAGAAGTACAAGGTGACCACCAACAGTAATTATAAACAGCCGGTGTTTGAGAACCTGTTACAGCGTCAGTTTGATGTAGCAAAACCGAATCAAGTTTATGCGTCTGACGTGACCTATATCTGGACACAGGAAGGCTGGTTATATTTGGCTGTGGTCATCGACCTGTGCTCACGGAAAGTGGTCGGCTGGAGCATGAGTACACGTATGAAAGCACAGCCTTTCGGCGCTTACTAAAGGCTCATGGTTTTAAAGGCAGCATGAGTCGCAAAGGTGATTGCTGGGATAATTCCGTAGTAGAAAGTTTCTTCGGCAGTTTGAGGCAAGAGCGAGTGCATTGGAGAAGTTACCAGGCACGTTATGAAGCACAACAAGATATATTGAATTATATCTCGATTTTTTATAATAACTACCGCCTGCACTCAGCATTGAATTATATGAATCCAGCGGATTATGAAAAGCAATTAACTGAGATGAAAGAAGCCGCTTAACTGGGTTGTATTAAAAAGGTTGACCATGTCACATGTTTCTGGATGGCTTGCTGCTGCCATGTTTTTTTGAAATAAATTACGAGCTTGCTCTTAATTCACACTTAAGTCGAAACTAATACATATCAGTTATTATTTCTACTTGTTCCAAAAACATACCCTAAAAGTGCGGTAAGAGTAGGGAATAAAACATTTATTAGAATTAACTGCAACGTGTCAAACCAGAAGGTTCTGAAGTTGCTTTGTTGTTCTCCAACTTCTGATGTGAGCGTTGCCAACTCTTTCAATTGCTCAGGGGTTGCACTGCTTCCAAGTTTCTCAATTTGTTCCAGGGAGGATAGAAATTGGTTTTCTCCCCAAACAAAAATAATCATGATCATAATCAAGAACCCGACAAGGACACCAATTATCCCCCAAGTCAGTGAGACACCGGCCTTTTCTTTACCTGTTAGTGGCTCAGGATCAACTACGGGTGCTACCGTCGGGATGGTATCTTTTAAGTTTTTCAGATCGATATCATTCGACATTAAATCTTTATCTCACTGTTTCTGTTTTATGTTTGATAGTTCCGGCATGACAAGACGGTGGATATCTTTTCCGTCTTGTGTTGTTGAAAGAATCATTCGATTATGTACGGCTTCATCAGAAGCCCAGTTGAGCAGTGATAAGGCAACTCGGGTGACATCAGTCGATTTTGATAGCCCCAGCCTTTCCTGTAACCCTTTTAAAAAGTCACTGTCTACAGAAACCCTGATTTCTGATTGCTTGCTGTTGCTTGTCATTATAAAGCTCCGAAAAGTGTCTGCTAGTGCTCTAATTATATCGTATATAATAGAGGGTCATGAAGCTTTTTAAAGGGTTGTTTTACTCGAAACGGTTACAAGTAACTTTTTCCGGGTAAACTGATACTAAACCTTGTACTTATTTCATCTGAAGTGACGGCAATTGTACCACCATGAGTTTCTACAATTGATTTAACAATTGCCAAACCTAACCCGGCACCTTCGCCACTGCGTTGGCGTGATGGGTCAGTGCGATAAAAACGGTCAAAAATTTTGGAAATGTGTTCCTTTGGAATCGGCACTCCAGGGTTTTCGAACACAATCAGTACACCACTTTCGGTATGGCTGAGTTTGATGGTTACGCTGCAATTTTCAGGGGTATGGCGAATAGCATTGGAAAGCAGATTGCTGAGCGCTCGCCTCAGCATCAGGCGATCCCCCTGAACATGAGCTTCACCTTTTTGAATCAATGAAATGTGACTCTCTTCCGCCCAGGCTCCGTAATAATCCAGCAGGTTGTGCAGTTCGCTTTTTAGATCCACAGTCTCAGTATTGGGTGGAGGTTGGGCGTTGTCAGCTTTGGCCAGAAAGAGCATGTCACCGATCATCTGGGCCATGCGTTCGTACTCTTCCATATTGGAATAGAGAATTTCCTGATACTCATTTGCGTTACGTGACTGTGAAAGAGCAACTTGCGTTTGGGTCATCAGATTGGTGATTGGGGTACGCAGCTCGTGAGCAATATCATCAGAAAAGTTGGAGAGCCGGGCGAAGGCCTCTTCCATGCGTTGCAAAAGGTCATTGAATGAGAGTGCAAGTTCGGTGAGTTCAGTTGGAACTGTAGCTGGATCAAGACGAATGTTTAATTCATTGGCACTTGTTTGACTGATTTTTTCAACGATACGGTGTAGTGGGCGGTGCCCTTTTCGCACTGCGAACCAGCTCATCAGCCCCATGATGATAATGCCGAAAATAATCATCAACCAGAGGGTATGACGAAAGTTTTTGAGAAAGTGAAGGTGAAAATCGATTGTGATGGCGATAACCACGGTATAAGAAGTATTACTTTTTCCACTGACTTTTTGAGTGAGAACACGGTAGTGTTTTTTGTTGTTGCTCCACTGTTGTATTTTGCCTTTCAATAGTTGATTGTGTGTTGGCAGCGGAACCAAAGAGAGGTCTGCTCCAGAGCTACTGTATAGTGACTTTCCTGATGCACTGCGAATATAGAGCAAAGGGCCATGATGTCCTACCAGAATATCATCAAAACGCTGTTTAATTCGTGTTAAATCATGATGGGGTTGCAGTGTAGAGAGTGATCGTTCTACCACTTGGGCGATCACTTTAAGTTCCTTGGTATCTTGCTGAACAAAGTGTTCATCGAGAGATCGTTCGATGACCCAGCCAAATACCAGAAATACAACGGTCGCGACAGCGCTGAATAGTAAAGTAAGCCGTAGTGTTAGAGAAACGGGATGTTTCATCTAGGAGTCTGGTGTGTCAATCATGTAGCCCATGCCACGTACTGTCTGAATCAGTTTGATTTCAAAATTGTCGTCAATTTTTCCGCGCAGGCGACGTATGGCGACATCAATGACGTTGGTGTCGCTATCAAAATTCATATCCCATACCTGGGAAGCGATTAGCGAACGGGGTAACACCTCACCCTGACGGCGTACTAATAATTCCAGCAGGGAAAACTCTTTAGCCGTTAAGTGGATGCGTTTACCGTTGCGACTGGCACGATGGCGAGCCAGGTCTAGCTCCAGGTCAGCAACTTTCAGGCCCAACTCTTTGGCAGGGCTTGTGCTGCGGCGTAGCAGTGTGCGAACACGTGCTAAAAGTTCAGCAAAAACAAAGGGCTTGACGAGGTAATCATCAGCACCCAGCTCCAGCCCTTTCACCCTGTCATCGATACTGTCACGGGCGGTAAGAAATAGCACAGGAACCTCTTTATTACTCTCTCGCAATGATTTTAGAATACGCCACCCATCCATACCAGGTAGCATGACATCGAGAATAAGTAGGTCGTAACGTTCCGTCATCGCCAGGTGGTGGCCGTCCAGTCCGTTATGGCTTAGGTCAACGATAAAACCGGCTTCACTCAACCCTTGCTTTAGATATTCACCTGTTTTGATTTCATCTTCGACAATTAATAGTTTCATAGTTAAGCAGTCTAGCCGATAGCATCTGTCGTCAGTATTACAGTAACATTACAAGATCGTAATGAAAGCGTAATCTCAACAGATTCAGGTTGCCGAAATTTCCCAATGATCCAGTGCTTCTTCAATCTTTCAGGGCTATCAATGTTCAAGTTGATGTTTAAGCCCCTTTTTGGTGCAAACTCATCTTTTCCAAAGCCAGATCTTTAAGTGTATAATTTTCTAATGTGCTGTATCGGCATGACTCTATTTTCTCTAGTAGTGTGCTGATAGCGGGTTGTTCTGGTAGTCGTTTTGGGCTGAGAAGGTGCCCTTCGCCCGCACTGCGTACGGCATTCAGAGCATCCAGTGCCAGTGTCGTATCTAGTGGTTTGGCGGGGAGGTAAACTGGCTCATCATCACAATTTTGTGTGAGTAAACCGTTCTCTTCCAAAGCATCCAGCACTTGTGATATTCGATCCATCGGCATATTCAGTTTTTCAGCAAGGTTTGTGGCTGACCACCCTTGTTGATTTTCATAGTACTTTTTACCAATTAAGTGCATAACTCTTAATGCAAGCTGCTCTTTCATGCGAGCGCTCAGGTGAAGCTTTTGCCGCTCAATGGTCAGGAATGTCGGGTTTTGGCAATAAAAGGAGATGCTTGACCCGATTAAAAGAATTAGCCACACGAGATAGAGCCAGATCATAAAGAGTATCAGAGTTGCAAATGCAGAGTAGATGGCTGTGTACTGGGTGGATGAGACAACAAATGTAGCAAATGCCCAGTGAGTGCTTTGCCATAGAATACCAGCGACAACTGCACCGATAATTGCAGGTTTGAGTCGTACTTTGGTGTTTGGAATAAAGCTGTAAACAAAGGTGAATGCCAGAATAATGAGCATATAAGGGACTAATCGAGTACCAATTCTAATCAGTTCACCTAACGGTTGAATTTCTGCGATTTGTTGTACAACAGAGTGGCTCATTACTGTGGCGGTGATACCGAGCGCACTGAAAACTAAAACAGGACCAACGATCACAACGCTTAGATAGGTACTGAAACGTTGAGAAAAGGGGCGGTTTTTTTGAACGTGCCACGTATAGTTAAATGCACTTTCTATTTTTTGCATCAATGCAACAACAGTATAAAACAGCAGGCCCAAACCGACGGCTCCCATCACACCAACTTTGATGTTATCAACAAACCCGATAATTTTTTCTGTAATCTCAATACCTTTATCACCAAGCGGAGCCAGTAAGTTGAGCAGTGCGGGTTCAATCTGGTTGTGAACACCAAAGCCTTTGAGTACGGAAAAACTGACTGCAAGCAGTGGAACCATTGACAATAGCGTGGTGTAAACGAGACTCATAGCTCGAAAATTGAGCTGCCCGTCTACAATGTCACGTCCTACGGCTAAAAATATGCGTAGTGCATTGAATAAAACAGCTTTCCATCTGGGAAGTTGATTTAAATCAATACGCCATAGGGTTTTTTGAAAAAAAAGAGAGATTCTGTTGATCTGTATCATGGTTGAATGCTATGTCAATAATTCCGCAGTATCTCATGCGGCTTTAAGAGTGGCAATGAATAGTTGAGTATCGGTATTTTAGGAACGTTCACGAAATAACTTCTGCACTCTGGCTTGCCCTTTTACTCCGGCTCAAACGATCTCAATCGTTACATAGGCCAGCTATGCGCCTCTTGAGATCGTTTGAGCCGAAGCAAAATTTCTACGCAATAGTTGCAGAAGTTATTCC
>WFXF01000067.1 GCA_015490755.1 Gammaproteobacteria bacterium | reverse complement strand
GAAATAACTTCTGCACTCTGGCTTGCCCTTTTACTCCGGCTCAAACGATCTCAATCGTTACATAGGCCAGCAGCTATGCGCCTCTTGAGATCGTTTGAGCCGAAGCAAAATTTCTACGCAATAGTTGCAGAAGTTATTCCGTGCACGTTCCAAGATAAGAGAGGAATTTTATCATTAAAACCAGTGGTTATTGATTGGTGACTTTGATGCGCATACTATATGTGCATTATTTTTTTATGTAACACTCAAAAACCGAGACTGCTTTGAAATGATAAAAATAACCGACCTGATAAAAGTTTTTCCTGGTGGAGCCAAGGCATTAGACGGTTTGAATCTGGAGGTTAATAAAGGTGAAATTATGGGCCTGCTTGGTCCTAATGGCGCAGGGAAAACAACCACCATCAGGGTGCTGTCCACTCTTTCCGGATTTGATTCAGGAAAAGTAATAACGGCAGGGTTTGATGTTGATCGAGAGCCGGAAAAAGTACGTGAATCCATCGGTGTTGTAGCGCAGCAAACGGGAGTGGATTACTTTTTGACCGGACGCGAAAATCTTATACTACAAGGTCAGCTCTATCGAATGAAGCGCAAGGATATTCTGGATCGCATCGAAGAGCTCACAACCTATTTTGAACTGAAAGAAGCGCTGGATCGTACCGTAGCCACTTATTCCGGGGGAATGCGCCGTAAGTTAGATATTGCAACCGCACTGATTCATCGCCCCAAATTACTCTTTTTAGATGAACCGACACTCGGGCTGGATATAAAAAGCCGCCAGATGTTGTGGCAATACATCGAAAAGCTGAATAGAGAGTTCGGCCTGACCATTTTATTGACAACGCACTATCTGGAAGAGGCTGATAGTTTGGCTGATCGGGTCGCAATTATCAGTCAAGGCAAAATTCAGGCGCTGGATACACCGCAAGCACTGAAAAACGCAATTCATGGTGATTCTGTTGTTCTGACTTTCGATCAAGTTGATAAAACTGTTCAAGCATTTGCCTGGAATCTAAAAGATCTTGATTATGTCAGTCGTGCGACGTGGGATAATGACAAGCTATATGTTTATGTAGATAACGGCGCTGAAAGTATTCCACTCCTTGCTGCTATCGCAAGCAATGAAGGTATTACTTTAAAAACAGTGATGCTGACATGCCCAACACTGGATGATGTTTTTCTCAAATATACGGGCTCCAGTATTGATGCAGGTGAGGAGGAGGCGGGCGATGAGTGGTGGAAGCAGTGGGCTGGAAAAGGTGGTGGCGGTAAGTGGGCGAAGCAGTGGCAAGAAAATAGTGAAGAAGCCGCTGTTGATTCAATCAGTTCGGATTCCAGTACGGAAAAACTAACACAGACTGAAAAACCTGAATCCCAAAAAGAGGCATCAAAAGAGCAATGGCCACAGCAAGGTGATTGGAATCGTGGCGATTGGGATAAAAATGATGGCTCGTGGCAAGAGGGTGACTTTCAAGCCCAACAGGAAAAGTGGAAAAAATAATTCCCGATTAAAATACTCCAGATTTTTATTATTTAAAAAAAGGTTAAAAAAATAATGTTAGCAGATACGTGGTATCTATTTGCCAAATACATGCGAATTACAATCAGAATGCCTATGTGGTCGCTGTTTACACTGATTCAGCCGCTTATCTGGCTGGTGATTTTTGGGCAGCTGTTTCAGAGCATGGCGCGTGTGCCAGGCTTTCCACCAGAGACCAGTTATATCGATTTTTTCATTCCAGGCGTTCTGATAATGACGGTGCTGTTTGGTTCGTCATGGTCGGGGGTGAGTTTGTTGCGGGAAATTACAGCCGGTTCAGTCGATAAAATGCTGGTTTCGCCCGTCTCGCGTGTGGCAATTGTTCTCAGCCGCATTCTTCATTCAGCTGTGCAGGTGATCGCACAGGTTTTTGTTATTTTGATCGTTGCGTGGCTCTTTTTCGGTTCGGCGATGAGTTTTAATCCGCTCTATGTGATCATGGCATTATTGATTGTCTTTTTACTGGGAATCGGTTTTGCGGCACTGTCAAACGGTTTTGCAATTGCACTGCAGCGCGAAGAGCCACTGGTGATGATCGGTAATTTGATGACATTGCCATTGATGTTCTTCTCCAGTGCGATGGTGCCTGAAAACTTTATGCCGACATGGATTCAATATATCGCGATGGTGAATCCAATTAATTATGCTGTCGATGCCGTTCGAGCCATTTTGATTGGTACCCCCGACTTTAATGTTTATATGACAGGGTTGCTGGTGATGTTTGCCTTTGCTGGAGTCACACTGGTATGGGCAGTGCGTTCATTTAATGCGTTACGCGATTGATATTGTTACTTTTATAGGACAGTGAATATTCACTGTCCGGTTTTATTGTTTTTATCATTCTCGCTATAAAACTCCCCTTCAATAATATTGGAGCTGTGTGATTGCTGCTGTTCAGTTTTTTTCTGATAATTTTGGCTTTGCATGCGGCTGATTTTTTGAAATAAAAACAGGCGGATTATACCTTGGCGTAATGTGGGTATTAAGCAAATAAAGCCCAATGCATCGGTAAAAAAACCGGGTGTCAACAAGAGTGCGCCGCCGACAAGTAACATAAGGCCTTCCAGCAGCTCCATGGCAGGAACTTTTCCCATGGCAACAGCTTCCTGCACACGCCTCAGCGTCGCAAGACCCTGGATGCGTAATAAAAATGCACCCGCAATAGCGGTTAAAATAATCAATAAAATAGTATAAAAAGCACCGATGACACTGCCTACTTGAATGAGCAGGTAAATCTCGATAATGGGGATGATTAAGAACAGTAAAAATAATACCTTCATGATTTTATTCCAAAAGCCCGTCAATGGATATTTAATTTGATATGTTCGTAGAATAGCAGAAAGTTTATGATAACGAACTCACAAGGGTGATTACTGTCACTATTTGAAGCTTGTTGGCTTTCTTTAACCCACTTTAACTTTGAAATAAGAGCTTATATGAAATTTTTCAAACAATCATTAATCTACTCTTGCGTTTTATTGCTGCTATTATTTTCTAATATTGTGGGCGCAATTTTTAATAACGAGCCACTGCGACCTGAGCAGGCGTTTATTTTTACCGCCGATGTGGTGGATGAAAACAGATTGCGTGCTAAATGGGATATTACCGAGGGTTATTACCTCTATAAGGATAAGTTTAAATTCAAAATTACCGGTGCCGAGGGCATTGAAATTACTCAGGTCTCTTTTCCTGAGCCGGGTAAGCTCAAGCATGATGAATATTTTGGTGAGATGGAGGTTTATTACGGGCAAGCGATTGTTGATTTAATGATCTCTCGAAGTAATGATCAAGCCACTGAATTTACACTTGAAGCAAAATCACAGGGCTGCGCGGATAGTGGTTTTTGTTATCCACCACAAACAGAGTCTATACCGATGGTACTTTCTGTGGGTGATACAAACGGCAAAAAGGGGGCAGGATCCTTTAGTTCCAATACATTAACGGGTACCACATCATCGACTGAGCCATTAAAGAGTGCGTCTGCTGTCGTTATTTCAGAGCAAGATCGTATTGTAACTTCATTAGTTGATGATGGTTTTTTCTGGACGGTATTGACCTTTTTTGGCTTTGGATTGCTGCTGGCGTTCACACCTTGTGTATTTCCGATGATCCCGATTCTTTCCAGCTTTATTGTTGGGCAAGGTGAAAAAATTAATACACGTAAAGCGTTTATGTTGTCTTTGATTTATGTATTAGCGATGGCAGCCACATATGCTGTTGCCGGAATGATCGCTGGATTATTTGGTGCAAACGTACAGATCATGTTTCAAAATCCGTGGGTGATCAGTGCTTTTAGTGTGATTTTTGTGTTGCTGGCATTGTCAATGTTTGGTTTTTATGAGTTGCAACTGCCTGCAAGCTTGCAAAGCAAGCTCGTAGCACACAGTAATAAACAGGCAAGAGGAACATGGGTGGGCGCTGGAGTGATGGGTGTTTTATCAGCACTTATTGTTGGACCATGTGTTGCAGCGCCCCTGGCAGGTGCATTGATTTATATCGGTCAAAGTGGCGATGCCTTACTGGGCGGTGTGGCTCTGTTTGTTATGGCTTTGGGAATGGGGATGCCGTTACTGGTGATTGGTACAACAGCCGGTAAGTGGTTGCCAAAAAGTGGTGGCTGGATGAATGCCGTCAAAGCTGTTTTTGGGGTTTTGCTATTAGCTGTTGCAATCTGGATGCTTGAACGAATTATTCCCGAACCGGCAACATTGATGTTGTGGGCGGTGTTGTTGATTATTTCGGCGATTTATATGGGGGCGCTGGAACCGTTGCCCACTGAGGCGACAGGCTGGCGAACTTTGTGGAAAGGTTCCGGCTTGGTCATGTTGTTGTACGGTCTACTATTGATGCTGGGTGCGGCGAGTGGTGGTAAAGATCCGCTGCAACCACTTAAAAGCCTGAGCTCGTTGAGTAGCCCGACAATGGTAAATGCAGCGCCAGGACATCTGGCATTCACATCAATTAAGGGCTTGGCAGGGTTAGAGCAAAAAATGCAGCTTGCAAAAGCACAAGGGCAGCCTGTTATGCTCGATTTTTATGCGGATTGGTGCATCTCCTGTAAAACAATGGAGCGCAATGTATTTTCTGATCCATCAGTGATGCAAATGTTGTCGGGCATGATGGTCTTGCAGTCGGATGTGACTGAAAACGACGAACAGGATAAAGCGCTGCTGGAACAGTTTGAACTTATCGGGCCACCGAGCATTCTGTTTTTTGACCGTAATGGTGATGAGCTGAGAGGTTACCGCATTGTAGGGGAGATGAGCCTTGATGAATTTCAAACGCACCTTTCTGGGGTGTTAAATGCCTTGAATGGGTGAAATCGAGGTTAAATTGCCGCGAACTCCCGGAAAATCGCATGAAAGGTCTGGACAATGATAAGTGTGTTGGGCACAATCCTTCGAATTAGCTTTAGCAATGTTTTCTGGAAGACTCATGGCAAACTTTCTGGTGCTTAACGGCCCTAATTTAAATCTGCTGGGTGGACGTGAACCCAAACATTATGGTCATGATACCTTAGCCAGCATTAAGGCACGTCTGGATGATCAGGCGAGGCAAGCCGGGCACCAATTAGATTTTTATCAAAGCAATGCCGAGCATGAATTGGTCGAGCGTGTGCAGAGCGCGAGAGAGGATGCTACTGCATTTATTATTATCAACCCCGCCGCTTTTACACACACCAGCATTGCGCTTCGTGATGCATTCAGTGCGGTACAGATTCCATTTATTGAAATTCATTTATCAAACGTCCATGCACGAGAAGCCTTTCGCAGGCACTCCTATTTTTCTGATATTGCTGTGGGTGTGATTTGTGGTCTGGGTGCAAAAGGTTATGAGCTGGCGTTGCAAGCGGGCATTGAATATTTACAAAATAACAAACTTTAAAATTACCGGATTAAATCATGGACATACGTAAAGTTAAAAAATTGATCGAATTGCTAGAGGAGTCTGATCTGGCAGAAATCGAAGTTCACGAAGGTGAAGAGTCGGTTCGTATCAGTCGTCACAGTCAAATTTCGGCTCCGGCGGTTGCCACTGCAGCACCTGTGGCAGCCACTACTGCTGCTACCACTACTGAGCAGAGCGCAGCTCCTGTCGAGGAAGTTCCAGCGGGACATATAATGACTTCACCGATGATTGGTACTTTTTACCGCTCACCTTCACCCGAAGCTCAAGCTTTTGTTGAAGTTGGTGACTCTGTGAAAGAGGGTGACATTGTCTGCATCATCGAAGCAATGAAGATTCTGAATCAGATTGAAGCGGATAAATCGGGTGTGATTACAGCGATTCAGGTTGAAAACGGACAACCCGTCGAATATGGGCAACCGATGTTTGTTATCGCTTGATATTGCGATCAATATTTTACAGAACATAGAGAGCTAATAAGATGCTTGATAAAGTTGTCATCGCTAATCGTGGTGAAATTGCGCTTAGAGTATTGCGTGCCTGTAGTGAGCTTGGCATTAAAACTGTTGCAATACACTCTTCAGCGGATCGCGATCTGAAGCATGTTCGTCTGGCCGACGAATCGGTTTGTATTGGGCCGCCCGCATCGGCTGAAAGTTACCTGAATGTTCCAGCGATTATCAGCGCAGCAGAAATCACGGATGCCACTGCAATTCACCCTGGATACGGCTTTCTTTCAGAGAATGCCGATTTTGTAGAGCGCGTTGAGCAGAGTGGCTTCACCTTTATTGGCCCACGTGCTGAAACGATCCGCATGATGGGTGACAAAATTTCAGCGATAAAAACCATGAAAAAGGCCGGTGTTCCATGCGTGCCGGGTTCTGATGGGCCGCTGGGTGATGATGCCAGCGTCAATCTGGAACTGGCCAGAAAAATTGGTTACCCAATTATTGTTAAAGCGGCAGGCGGCGGCGGTGGTCGAGGAATGCGCGTAGTTCATAGTGAAGCCGCATTAAGCAATGCGATCACCGTGACCCGTACCGAAGCGATTAATGCTTTTGGCAATGGCACACTCTATATGGAGAAGTTTCTCGGAAACCCTCGCCATATCGAGATTCAAGTTTTGGCAGACAAGCATGGCAATGCAATTCACTTGGGTGAACGCGACTGCTCAATGCAGCGTCGCCACCAAAAAATGATTGAAGAAGCGCCTGCGATTGGTATTACTGAAGAGATGCGCAATAAAATTGGAGCTCGATGCGCAGAGGCTTGTAAGCAGATTGGCTATGTAGGGGCAGGAACTTTTGAGTTTCTTTATGAAAATGGAGAGTTCTATTTCATTGAGATGAATACACGCCTGCAGGTGGAGCACCCTGTGACAGAAATGGTTACTGGCGTTGATCTGGTCAAAGAGCAGTTACGTATTGCAGCAGGTGAACCACTGATCTTTAAACAAGAAGATATTAAAGTCAATGGCTATGCCATTGAGTGTCGAATTAATGCCGAAGATCCCAAAAGCTTCATGCCATCACCGGGCACAATTACTCAATATCATGCTCCTGGTGGCCCCGGAATTCGTGTTGATTCACATATCTATAATGGTTATACAGTACCGCCACACTATGATTCAATGATTGGCAAACTAATTGCTCATGGCGATTCACGCGAAACGGCGTTGGCGCGTATGCGTACGGCATTAAAAGAGATTTCCATTGAAGGCATTAAAACAAACGTTCCACTGCATCAGGAGATTATGAATGATGCTGCTTTTCAATCAGGTGGGACAAGCATCCATTATTTAGAGAAAAAATTAGGGCTGCAATAGCTCAGATTTGTCACTGACCGATGCAAATCCGGTCAGTGTATATTTTCGTTCATTGATCTACCTTCCTTCTCTCACATTATAAGACTCTTCCTATGTTTCAATTAAAATTTGAAGTCAATAAACCGGCTGCCGAGCTTTTGTCTGAGCAACTGTCAGAAGCCGGAGCATTGGCAGTAACACTGCAAGACAGCGGTGATGAACCACTTTATGAGCCAGAACTGGGGGAGACTGCTTTGTGGTCAGGCAACAATGTGGTTGCACTGTTTGAAACACAAAACGATGTTGATATTGCATTGGTGCAGTTGCGTGAACTCTGTGGTGAAGACAAATTACCTGCTTTTGTGATCGAAGAGTTAAAAGATAAAGTATGGGAGCGTGCCTGGATGGATGATTTTCACCCGATCCGTTTTGGTTCACGCCTCTGGATTGTGCCCAGCTGGACAGATGCACCCGATCCCAAAGCAGTCAATATTTTGCTCGATCCCGGCCTTGCTTTTGGAACAGGAACACACCCGACGACAGCGCTTTGCCTCTCGTTCCTGGATCAAATCGATCTGACTGATCAGCAGGTGGTCGATTATGGTTGCGGCTCAGGAGTTCTGGCGATTGCAGCAGCTAAACTGGGTGCAAAGCAGATAGTAGCGATTGATCACGATTCACAGGCGCTTGAAGCAACAGTTGATAATGCTCAAAAAAACAGTGTTCAAACACGTATCGTCGTCAAGCTGCCAGAAGAGGCGGAAGTAGAGCTGGTTGATATTATGATTGCGAACATTCTAGCCGGGCCATTAATTGATCTGGCGGCTGAATTAGCTTCACGAGTTAAAGTTGGCGGGAAAATTGCCCTGTCAGGAATCTTGAGTGAGCAAGCCGAGGTGGTTGCCAAGGCTTATTCACCCTGGTTTGATATCAAGCCTGCCGTTCAAAAAGAGGGTTGGGTGCTGTTGTTTGGAGATCGTAAGTAAGGGACTTCTCTTGCATCATATTCTGCCGGATATCCCTATGCTACAGGCTGACAGCTCTATTGCCGGTATAGCTAAATAAACCGACCAGTCTGATTTCGTTCAAACATCAGGGCCGGTCAGTAAAATCGATACTGAAATTTTCGAAGCAGAAAGTATCGTGCTGCAAACCGTCGTGTGGAGTTTCAGATGTTGCGGGCACAATAATTGATCAAGGCTTAACCAGTCGTGGGTCAAACAAAAGAGACTGAGCTTTATCAATCATCAACCTCTTGAAGTCAGAGTGCAATGGATTTATAAGGTAATTTTTCTCTTCGGGGATGATTGCGCTGGGAACTTCAAGCACGGCGGAGGCTTGTTGTCTGGCCCAGTCATCTCCAATGGCTTGAGTTGACAATGGAATGATGTCACTTTGCCAATCGTTGGGTAAACCCTTACCCAAATCCATGATATATGAGTCATTAATAGTGGCTCTAAAAATAACAAAATTTTGTTGTGCGATGTATGAATCTTCCAGATGTACAAGCAATTCCAGAATGGCGAGTGCGCGCGTTGAGGCTGCGTAGACCATCGCGGTGCCTTTGCTATTCCAGCGACCTCCGCAAATGCTGGCACCTTCGCCATCAAAAGCACTGCCACTCCATGGTTTTTCTACGATCCGAAACATCTCCATGATCTAGTTCACAACTATTCAAGTTTTAAGCAAATACACCATGCCGAATGCGAGCAATCAGATTTCTGACTTCCTGTACCCCTATTTCAGTATCCACATAATCGGTGGGTGAGGCACCACCCAATGCTTTTTTGGGTGTAGTGAACCAATGTGACGCTTTGGTTTTATCTCCATTAAACATATCGACAGCTTCATCAAAAACCATGGCAATACGTGCTAAACGGTCTGATTCATCGGTACGTAGCTTGCCTTCAGTTTTGCGTCTCGTGAGTGTGCGGGTGGTGATTAAAGCGAGCTTTGCGACAGCCTGTTCTGTCAGCCCCATGGTTTTAGATAAGTGGATAACGACATTGACATCAAGCCCTTCTCTGACCTTGTTTATCATCGTCGTCCGGTTGTTTATACGCAGCCCTAAGCTACGCCCTAAAGGTGTAGTTGGAGTTTTTGGTGATGTATTTGTTGAGGGTACAAAATGTGCGTGTTGAATCATATTGAAATCCTTGTGAAATACTTATGTCTAGATTGTATCGGCCAAATGGCTTAATTTCAACACGAGATGCTATTTTGTCTTTCTACGATTAAATTGCCACAAGAGATTCAGCTGGATATCAGTCAGCGGTTCAAAGAACGCAGACTGAATTATGCGCTTAACCTGCGAAGGTTTGGTTGGGGCGTGATTGAGGTAGCGAAATCGATGCAGGGTGCCCTGTTCATCAGTGAACTCATGATGCTGTGTGATCTCTGTTTTATCCACCCAGTCAAACAGGAATCGGTGGTCTTTTACTTTGGCACCTAAAATAAACTTTAGATTCAATGACCTGAGTAGCCGGATATGAGGGCCATTGGAGGCCAGTCCATACCGGCTGGCACACGACACCCAGCGACGGGGTGATCTGTATCAAATGACAATGTGCTGACTTTCTGAGCAAACTCTATTCAAGCACGGACGCACCACCGGTAATGGCTTCATAGAAAAAACATGTTAGCCACCCGCGGAAATTGATATCAGAAAAGAAGGTATGAAAAAAGGTGAAGTGACTCCAATACACAAAAACACCCCCGTATAATCATATTTATGTAAATAAAATACCCCCTTAAAATAATAATATATCTATTTTATGCTATAGTTGAAGCTCTTCGTTTAAGAAATATATGCCTCTATGCAACGACAACAACTGCAATTTCTTCAAAAGTGGATAAAAAAGAAGAATAAAAAACCATTGGTTATTCGCGGTGCTCGGCAGGTCGGGAAGTCCACCCTCGTTGAATTATTTGCCAAGCAACAGCAAAAAACACTTCTTAATATAAATTTAGAGCGATATCCTGAATTATCCTCAGTGTTCACAAGCAAAGACCCAGAACAAATAATTCAGCAAATTGAATTTTTACCTGAAATATCAAGAGTTAACAATAATTCGCTTTTATTTTTTGATGAAATCCAGTCAATTCCAGAAGCGATCCCTGTGCTGCGTTATTTTTATGAAGATAAGCCAAATTTACCTGTAATCAGTGCCGGGTCGCTGCTTGAATTTGTCTTGACGGATCACTCGTTTTCTATGCCGGTCGGTAGAATTCAGTATTTACACATGGGGCCGATGACTTTTTCTGAATTTTTAGGCGCATTGGGAGAGAATAAATTACAGCAAACGATAAAACGGTATCACCTAGGTCAAGAAATTGGCAGTGTTGCTCATCAACGCTTATTACAGCTATTACGCTCCTATTATTTTGTCGGTGGTATGCCTGAAGCCGTTGCTGTTTTTGCAGACACTCAAAGTTACCGTGATGTGAGTGATGTTCATCAGTCAATTATTGAAACCTATCGTGAAGACTTTCCCAAATATTCAGGTTCAAGAAATTTAAACCGCATTGTGAATGTATTTAACTTTGTTGCTCGTAATATCGGTGTAAAAGTGAAGTACAGCAATATCTCTTCCCACGATCAAAGTACAAGCATCAAGAAAGATTTAGAGTTATTATGCATGGCAAGAGTCATCAGTAAAGTAATCCACAGTCACAGTTCAGGCTTACCATTACAGGCAGACATTGAAGAAAAAGTTTACAAATTATTATTTTTAGATATCGGTTTAATGAATGCTATTTGTGGCCTCAACTGGCGGACACTTTCACAATTAGATGACAGAAAATTAATAAATGAAGGTGCAATAGCAGAACAATTTGTAGGGCAACACTTGCAAGCATTGTTAAATGATAGCGCCAATCGAGAGCTAAACTATTGGCTGAGAGAGGGGCGTTCATCAAATGCAGAGTTAGACTTTGTTATTGCACTAAGTGGTCAAATTATCCCTGTCGAAGTCAAGTCTGGTGCAACAGGAAGTTTAAAATCCCTACATCAATTTATGGGAGAAAAACAAGTGCCGGTAGCGGTTAGATTTGATACTTCACTCCCCTCAGAAAGTAAAATTACGGCGACAATACAAAGAAAAAAACAGCGAGAAAAAATCACTTACCCTTTGCTATCTTTGCCTTTATATTTAGTCGAACGCTTAGATGTCATTGTTGATGAGTATTTACATCAATGATGTATTCCCTCGCAGACGTACCGCCGGTAATGGCTATCTATTGAGTAAACCGTCGGTCGCACTTCGAGAAAGCGGCGCAGTTTTTGTGATTGTCAGGAAAGAGTCAGCTCTTGTCTGAGGTGTGGAAATCCGGTGATAAAAATAGTAGATTGTCACTCTATTATGATAATGAACAGGGTTGTATGAAACGTAAGCTGTATATTAAGACCTTCGGTTGCCAAATGAATGACTATGATTCGGCCAAAATGGCCGACGTTTTGGCGCACTCTCATGGGCTAATCGTTGCAAACGATGATAGTGATGCGGATGTTCTGATTTTGAATACGTGTTCGATCCGTGAAAAAGCACAAGAGAAGGTTTTTTCACAACTCGGGCGGTGGCTTAAATTTAAAAACAGACGTCCTGATATCGTGATTGCTGTCGGCGGTTGTGTGGCGAGTCAGGAAGGCGAGGCGATTCGTCAGCGTGCGCCCTATGTGGATATTGTTTTTGGCCCTCAAACACTGCACCGCTTGCCAGAGATGCTGCGCAGCGTTGAAAAAGAACGTAAGCCTGCTTACGATGTCTCTTTCCCTGAAATCGAAAAATTTGATTCATTGCCAAAAGCTAAAGCCGAAGGTGTTTCGGCGTTGGTGACAGTAATGGAAGGTTGCAGTAAATATTGCACCTTTTGTGTGGTGCCTTATACGCGCGGCGAAGAGGTGAGTCGCCCGTTTGATGATGTATTGCATGAAGTGGCAAATTTGGCCGAACAAGGTGTGCGTGAAGTGAATCTTCTGGGGCAGAATGTGAATGCTTACCGTGGCCGTATGACCGATGGTGACGATGCAGATCTTGCCTTGTTGATCTCCTATGTCGCTGCCATTGATGGCATTGATCGCATTCGTTATACCACTTCTCACCCCGTTGAATTCTCTGATAGTTTGATTGACATTTATGCGGAAGTGCCCGAGCTGGTCAGTCATGTGCATCTGCCTGTGCAAAGTGGTTCCGATCGTGTATTGGCACGAATGAAGCGTGGCCATATGATTATGGAGTACAAGTCCAAGCTGCGTCGCTTGCGTGAAGTTCGTCCTAATATTTCACTTTCGTCTGATTTTATTATTGGTTTTCCAGGTGAAACGGATGATGAATTTGAAGATACGATGACGTTGATTGAAGAGGTCGGTTTTGATCGCTCATTCAGCTTCATTTATAGCGCTCGACCGGGCACACCTGCTGCGAGTATGGAGGATGATGTGCCGATGGAAGTTAAAAAAATGCGCCTGGCACGTCTGCAAACACTTTTAAATGAACAGACGATGGCGATTAGTGAAGGTATGGTCGGTTCTATTCAATCGGTTCTTGTTGAGCGTCTGTCTACAAAAGATACAGCGCAGTTGGCCGGGCGCACTGAAAATAATCGGGTCGTTAATTTTACAGGTGATGTTTCTTTGATCGGGACGTTTGTGGACGTTCATATCACAGAAGCACTGCCTAACTCTTTGCGAGGTGAGCAAATCTCTTGAGTCAATCTACTAATGCAGGATCTTTTGTTCTGGAACCGGATGATAATTCGCGTCTGGCCAATCTTTGTGGGCCATTTGATGAACATTTGCGTCAAATCGAACGTCATTTAGGTGTTGAGGTCAATAACCGTGGCAATAATTTCAATGTTGTTGGTAATTCTGCTGCGATGCGCTCGGCTCAATCTGTTATTACAGGCCTTTATGATGAAACCGAAGAGTCAACACTTAACAAGGCGTTGATACATCTGTTTTTACAGGAGTCGGGAGCGCAATCTTCTACGAAGAAGGGCAAAGCTGAGTCAGATGAAGAAGTTGTTGTCCATTTGCGGCGTGGCAATATTAAAGCGCGTGCAGCCAATCAGCAGCGCTATCTGCTCAATATCAAGCAACATGATGTCAGTTTTGGCATTGGCCCTGCAGGCACAGGAAAAACCTATCTGGCTGTCGCTTGTGCGGTTGAAGCGTTGGAGAGAGAGAATGTGCGGCGAATATTGCTGGTGCGTCCTGCGGTCGAAGCGGGAGAGCGTTTAGGGTTTTTGCCAGGTGATCTGGAACAAAAGATTGACCCTTATCTTCGTCCGCTCTACGACGCACTGTATGAAATGCTTGGTTTTGAACGTGTTGCCAGGTTGATGGAGAAAAATGTCATAGAAGTTGCGCCGTTGGCCTATATGCGTGGGCGAACGCTGAATGAGTCTTTCATTATTCTTGATGAAGCTCAAAATACCACTGTTGAGCAGATGAAAATGTTTTTGACGCGGATTGGTTATGGCTCAAAAGCAGTGATTACCGGCGACGTGACGCAAATTGATTTGCCTCGTGGTCGCCCTTCTGGATTGCGTCATGTGATCGAAATACTGCGAGAAGTTGAAGGTGCCAGCTTTACATTTTTTAAAACGCGAGATGTGATGCGCCACCCTCTGGTTCAACGTATTGTGAAGGCTTATGATGCTGCTGAAAAAGCTGAAAAAAAAATCACAGAAGATTCACAGAAAGAGCGTCGTTATGAATAATTTCGACATCGAAGTTCAGTACGCAGTGACACATAAATTGCTGCCTGCTGAAACCGATATTAAGCAATGGGTCACGATGACAATCGGTGACCGTATGACTCATGCCGAGCTGACGGTGCGTTTGGTGGATGAATCTGAAAGCACACAATTGAATGAAAGTTTTCGTCATAAACAGGGTTCGACCAATGTGCTCTCTTTTCCTGTGGCGTGCGCGGAGGAAATTGGAGTCCCGTTATTGGGTGATATTGCGATCTGTGCACAGGTGGTTGAGCGTGAAGCTACAGACCAAAATAAAGAGATAGTGGCTCATTATGCGCATATGGTGGTGCATGGTGTGTTGCACCTTTTAGGTTATGACCATATTGAATCCGGGCAAGCAGAGCGTATGGAAAAATTAGAGACTGAAATTCTTGGGCAGTTGGGTTATCCTGACCCCTACCAGTGTTATTCTTGAAGAGACTTTAGTAATAGCTTTATGAATGATCGATCGAGCAATGGCTCAAACACTCGTTCATGGTTGGAAAGATTAAGCCATGCACTTAATGGTGATGAACCACAAAACAGGGAGCAGTTGCTTACGTTGCTGCGTGATTCCCGACAGCGAAATCTCATTAATGATGAAACTCTCAGTATGATCGAAGGTTCGCTTTTGGTCTCTGAAATGCGTGTGAGGGATATCATGATACCGCGCAGCCAAATGGTGGTGCTGGAAGGGGATGCTAATTGGGAGCGCTGCTTGCCATCAATCATTGAGTCGGCACACTCCCGTTTTCCTGTAATGGGCGAAACCCGGGATGAAGTGCTGGGAATTTTACTGGTTAAGGATCTTTTGGTACCACTTGCCAATGATCATGATGCGCCGCTGAACTTGAAAGAGTTATTGCGCCCCGCTGTGTTTGTTCCTGAGAGCAAGCGGCTGAATCAATTGCTTCAAGAGTTTCGCACGAATCGTAACCATATGGCGATTGTGGTGGATGAATATGGTGGTGTGGCCGGATTGGTGACCATCGAAGATGTACTGGAGCAGATTGTCGGCGATATTGCGGATGAACATGATTTTGATGATGAAGATCTGTACATCAAAAAGCATAGTGAGACGCTTTATACGATTAAAGCATTGGTCTCAATTGAAGAGTTTAATGAATATTTTTCAACCCAGTTCAGTGATGATGAGTTTGATACCATTGCGGGCTTGGTAATGAGCGCCTTTGGCCACATGCCACAACCGGGTGAAACCATAGAGATTAAACCTTTTCATTTTAAAGTATTAAATGCGGATAGTCGCCGGATTCATTTGTTGGAAATGTCTTTGAAGAAAGAGGCTTCTTCAGCAGGAAATTTTCAGATAAATTCTAACTCAGCGACTGAGTAGCTCGATGCAGGGTCGGGTCTATCCACTGGTCAGTCGAGCGGGTTGGCAGGGCGACCTTCTGGCTTTGTTGGCAGGCTTTTTGATGCCGCTGGCTTTCGCACCTTTTAATCTGTACCCGTTAGCAATTTTATTACCCGCACTGTTGTTTATTACGTGGCTGGATGTTTTGCCGGGTCGTGCTTTTGCTCGCGGTCTACTGTTTGGTGCGGCTATGTTTGGCGCAGGTACTACCTGGATGTATATCAGCATCCACCATTTTGGAAATGTAAATTTACCGCTTTCTCTATTTATACTCGCTCTGCTCGTGATGATTATGGCGCTGTTCTATGCGCTATCAGGTTATCTGTTTGTACGCTTTTTTCATCCTCTTTCACTGGCATTAAAGCTTGTTATTGTTTTGCCCGCCGCGTGGGTATTTATCGAGTGGGTTCGTGGCTGGTTTATGACGGGGTTTCCATGGCTGAATCTGGGTTATAGTCAAACGGATAGTCTGTTGAGTAGTTTGGCTCCTGTGTTGGGTGTTTATGGGGTTTCGTGGGGAGTGGCATTAAGTTCGGGATTGCTGCTGCTTGCTGTGCTAAAAAAATCATGGTTTGCTGGCTTGTCTGTTGTTGCATTGTGGCTGTTGGCTGCTCTGATGGCCCAATTTACCTGGACAACCCCGGTGGGGGAGCCAGTCAAAGTGAGTTTGATTCAAGGTAATATTGCGCAGGACGAAAAATGGTTGGCAGAAATGAGAGTGCCAACCATTGAACGCTACAGTCGTTTGACTCGTGAAAATTGGCAGAGTGATTTGATTGTCTGGCCAGAGAGTGCGTTGCCTGATTTTCGCTATCGAGTGCTGGATATATTGGAGCCGCTGGGTGATGAGGCAAAAGTTCATCACAGTCAGCTATTGATCGGTGTGCTTTCTGTGCAGATGGAGCCGGTTCGTTATTACAATAGTGTCATCGGTTTGGGTGTTACGGAAGGTATTTATCACAAGCAACATTTGGTGCCTTTTACCGAATATTTGCCAATGAAATCACTATTATCCGATATTGTTGATTTTATGGATGTTCCCATGTCGGATTTTAGTCCTGGTGATCATAACCAGGTTTTAATGGAGGTGAAGGGGCATAAAGTGGGGATTTCAATCTGTTATGAGGCTGTTTTTGGCGAGGAAGTGATTACCAGCCTGCCAGAAGCATCCATGCTGGTTAATGTCAGTAATGACGGCTGGTTTGGCGAATCAATCGGGCCACATCAGCATTTACAGATCATTCGAATGCGAGCATTGGAAACAGGTCGTCCAGTGCTACGATCAACAAATACTGGAATTTCAGCCATTATTGGCCCGGATGGGGAAATTCAGTCGGCATCACCCCAGTTTGAAGTGCATGTTTTGACTGACAAAGTGCAGCCAATGCAAGGTATTACGCCTTATGTACAATGGGGTAACTGGATGGTGATTATGCTGGTGAGTGCTGCTCTTTTGTCTGCCTTTGTTGCCAGCCGGAGAGTGAAAGTTTAGAGATAATGTTCTGTATTACCTGCTTTTCTCCACCTCCTCAAGAAAGAGACCTGCCACAACAATTCCCAAGCCCGTTTAACAACACACCTCATGCTCAACAGGCAGGGGAGCAGCTTAAAACACATTTAAATACAAGCATCGTCTTGTTTCTCATCTTCGCCCCGGTCGAAAGTAATTTGCGTTATCGTAATAATGTTCTTGCTGATTATTCTCATCCCACTCTGGCATTCCCAGTATGGGAAAGGGTGAGAGGTCTTTGGGTTTTTTCAAAGTGCTACCACTTTTAAATAAAGCCACCAGTTTTTCGTCAATCCAGACGAGCTGCTCGGTGTTATTCATCTCAAAGTACTCTTTGCCACTATGCAGCAAAATGCAGTTGGCGGTCATGCCTATGTAAGGGGCGAGCCCTTTTTCATAAACAGCATGGCCAAATGGCACACAGACAAATTTTTCTGATAACTCTTCTCGCCGCTCCCAAAATAGAGCTTTCCACTGAAAATCCCGAACTAATTGCAGAAGGCTTTCATCGCTGGAAACCAGTACTGCACCACCTTCATCAAATAGCGATAGCATATTTTCAACAGGACTACGTCGTCCTGAATCTCCTCCATGTTCGATGCGTTGCTGGGCATGGGGAATATGCATGGCGTTGATGATGGCTTTTGTGACGGGAAACATAAACCAGCTGAGGTATTGAAAAAAATCGTGCCAATTTTCCAGGCGGGTCTGGATTTCACCCGTGTGATAGATGCGTGGTGCGTAATGTTCATTGAAGTGGTTTGGTCTGCCTGCTTGAGGCACAACAGTAATATTTTTGTTGCCTAGTGTTTTTATTGGATGAGGCCAGTTATCCAGTAATTGTTGGTACTCCTTTAGCCCCGGCCACTGTTGATATTTCTCAAAGTATTTGGCTAAGTGTTGCAGTGGTTTGAATAAAGGGGAGCGCTGATGAAAGTGGGGTTCCCAGCCGGGCAGTTTAAGCATATTTATTCACACTTTTCTTTGTTTGATTTTGCAAATTATAGAGCGTTTTTTCTTGATTTGTATTGCAAGCGTGAGCTTTGTATACTTTTCGGCTATTTTGGCTATATTTTTTCGAGGAATAACCGCCTGTATGAGTGCATTAAAAAATGATCGCTATCTTCGTGCGCTGTTGCGTGAACCTGTGGATGCCACCCCATTATGGGTGATGCGGCAGGCAGGGCGCTATCTGCCTGAGTACCGCGCAACGCGTGCGCGGGCCGGATCTTTTATGGACTTATGCAATAATCCTGATCTTGCGTGTGAGGTGACTTTGCAGCCACTCAAGCGCTTTGACCTTGATGCGGCGATTCTTTTTTCTGATATTCTGACGATCCCTGATGCGATGGGACTGGGCCTCTATTTTGCGGAAGGCGAAGGTCCTCGTTTTAAAAAGACCATTCAATGCGCTGCGGGTATTGATGCCTTGGGTGTGCTTGATCCTGAGGTTGAGCTACGTTACGTAATGGATGCGGTGCGTGTGATCCGTCGTGAGCTGAATGGAGAGATTCCATTAATCGGCTTTTCCGGCAGTCCGTGGACGTTAGCCACTTATATGGTGGAAGGCGGATCAACCAAAGATTTCGGAAAAGTTAAAGGCATGATGTTCAGCTCGCCAAAAGAGATGCATCGTCTTTTGGATATTTTAGCGAAATCTGTTATCTCCTACCTGAATGCACAAATTGCTGCGGGCGCACAATCAGTGATGGTTTTTGATACTTGGGGCGGTGTACTCTCTCCGCGTGATTACGAAGAGTTTTCACTGCGTTATATGGATCAGATTGTGAGTGGTCTGACTCGTGAAAATGAGGGGCGACGCGTTCCGGTTACACTGTTTACCAAAGGGGGCGGAGCTTGGTTGGAAGCCATTGCAGACACAGGCTGTGATGCCGTCGGTCTTGATTGGACGATCAATATCGGTGATGCGCGCAGACGCATTGGTGATCGAGTCGCATTACAGGGTAATATGGATCCCAGCATTTTATACGCTGCGCCTGAGCGCATTGAAGCAGAGGTGGGTACGATTCTTTCGGGTTATGGACATGGATCAGGTCATGTCTTTAACCTTGGGCACGGTATCCACCAGAAAATTAATCCTGATCATGTAAAAACATTAGTAGACGCAGTGCATGCCCAAAGTGTGCCTTTTCATGCGGGATAGGAAGTCGATTTAATTGAGTAAAAAAGTAGTGAATAAAAATAGATACGGTTTGCCCACCAAGCATGGGCTTTATGATCCTGCAAATGAAAAAGAGAGTTGTGGTGTTGGTTTTGTTGCGAATATCAAGGGTAAACCGGATCACCAGATTATTGTAGATGCAGATCACCTTTTGCGCCGTATGGAGCATCGGGGTGGTTTTGGCGCTGAGCCGAATACCGGTGATGGCGCAGGAATGTTGACAACATTACCGTATGATTTTTTGCGCCGTATGGCGCATGAAACATTTGATGTTGAGTTGCCTGAAAATGGCCTCTTTTGTGCGGGTAATCTCTTTTTGCCGACTGATAAAAAGCAGCGTCTACACTGTAAAAAAGTGGTTGAAGAGATTGTTATTGCACAAAAGCAAAAGTTCATCGGTTGGCGTGAATTGCCCGTTGATGCTGTAAAGGCCAATGTGGGTCAGATTGCACATGATGCACAACCACAGATCGAGCAACTGTTTATTGCTGCGGGTGAGGGTTTCTCTTCTGAAGCGTTCGAGCGCGAGCTGTATCTCATTCGCAAACGTTGCAGTCGTTTGATTCGCAGTGATGAATACCTTGCACAAGCAGAGTTATTCTATTTTTGCAGTCTCTCTTCACGCGTGATTGTTTATAAAGGCATGTTGACACCCGATCAACTGATGCCTTTTTACAGCGATCTTGCCAGCCCTGATTATGTGGCTCACCTGGCGATGGTGCACTCTCGCTTCAGTACCAATACATTCCCATCCTGGGATCGTGCCCAGCCACTGCGCTTTATGTCTCATAATGGTGAAATCAATACCCTGCAAGGTAATAAAAACTGGATGGGTGCGCGTGAAGGTCTGGTCAAAAGTGATGTGTTTGGTGATCGTCTGGAAAAACAGTTTCCGGTCATCGAAAGCGGGGGTTCGGACTCAGGTAGTTTTGACAATGTATTAGAGTTTTTATTGATGAATGGCCGCACATTGCAAGAAGCTGCAATGATGATGGTGCCCGAAGCATGGCAAGGCAATGAACAGATGCCTCAAGACAAGCGGGACTTCTATCAGTATTTTTCAGCACTGATGGAGCCTTGGGATGGCCCGGCTTCTATTGCGTTTACAGATGGACACTATGTCGGCGCGGTGCTTGATCGTAATGGCCTGCGCCCCAGTCGTTATTATGTGACTCACGATGATCGAGTGATCATGGCTTCTGAGGTCGGTGTGGTTGAAATTGATCCCGCCAATGTGAAATTTAAAGGCCGCTTGCAACCCGGTCGAATGTTCCTGATTGATTTTGAAGAGGGGCGTTTGATTGAGGATGAAGAGCTCAAGCATGATTTTGCCACACGAAACCCTTATGGTGCCTGGTTAAAAAATCAGGTCATCACTCTGCAAGATATTCATGCGGATAAAGAGGTGCATGGTTTTTATCCCGAGACGCTATTGCCTCGCATGCGCGCTTTTGGTTATACCACTGAAACGATGCAATTTATGTTGTTGCCATTAGTGAATGAGTTGCGTGATCCCGTCGGCTCCATGGGTAATGATGCTGCACTGGCGTGTCTGTCAGATCAACCGCGTATGGTTTACGACTACTTCCGGCAGATTTTTGCACAGGTGACCAATCCTGCGGTTGATTCGATTCGTGAAGAGGTGGTGATGTCGCTGGAGTGTTTCATCGGGCCTGAAGGTAACCTGCTTGATACGACTGAAGAGCAAGCGCATCGTTTATTGTTGCCGCACCCGATTTTGCGCAATGAAGAGCTGACCGCTCTGAAACATATTGATTACCTGAACTGGAAAGCCAAAACAATTGATATTACTTATCCTGAAATGGATGAAGAGGTCGGGCTGTTAGTGGCGTTGGATCGCATCTGTGATGAGGCCGCAGCCGCCGTAGCGGATGGTTACAGCCTGATCGTATTGTCTGATCGTAATATTGATGTTGACCGGGTGGCCGTCAGTGCATTGCTGGCAACGGGTGCAGTACACCAGCACTTGGTGAAATGCCATGATCGTGCGCGTATCGGGCTGATTATTGAAACGGGTGAGGCGCGAGAAGTTCATCATCACTGCCTGTTGATTGGTTATGGTGCGGATGCCATCAATCCATACCTGGCGTTTGAATCGTTATGGCAAGCCCAGCGTGATGGTTTGCTGCCAGGTGAGCGCTTTGATCAGGATGACAAGATTGTTGATGCGTACCGTAAAGGTGTCGCAAAAGGCATGTTGAAAGTCATGGCTAAAATGGGTATTTCAACTTTGCAATCCTATAAAGGTGCTCAGATTTTTGAGGCTCTGGGTCTTGCCAATGAAGTGGTTGATTACTGTTTTAGCAATACAGCGAGCCGCATTAAAGGCGTTGGTTTTAATGTACTGGCTGAAGAGGCATTGCGTCGCCATCAATTGGGTTATAAACATGAAGTGGTGGGTTTGCACAATCCCGGTGACTATCATTGGCGTGCTAAAGGTGAACGCCATATGTGGGATCCTGAGTCTATTGCCAATTTGCAGGTGGCGGCTCGTACCAATAATGACGAAGCCTACCGCAAGTTTGCAGATCATGCTGATGGTGAAGCGACAAAAAAATGTGCGTTGCGTGGCCTGTTAAAATTTAAGGAGGGTGCAAACGGCGGTGCTATTTCTATTGATGAAGTGGAACCTGCACAAGAAATTGTCAAGCGCTTTGCAACAGGTGCGATCAGCTTTGGTTCAATCTCTGCTGAAAGCCATGAGTCATTAGCGATTGCGATGAACCGCCTTGGAGGTAAATCAAATACCGGCGAAGGGGGTGAAGACCCTGCACGTTGGAGTACGATGCCCAATGGCGATAGCAAACGATCGAAGATTAAGCAGGTGGCCTCAGGTCGTTTTGGGGTGACGATTAACTATCTGAGCAATGCTGACGAAATTCAGATCAAAATTTCACAGGGCGCAAAACCGGGTGAGGGCGGTGAGCTGCCAGGCTCCAAAGTCGATGAAGTGATTGCTCGCACGCGTCATTCGACACCGGGTGTCGGTCTGATCAGTCCGCCGCCACATCACGATATCTACTCCATCGAAGATATGGCGCAGCTGATTCACGATGTCAAAAATACAAATCCATCGGCTCGAATCAGTGTCAAGCTGGTGTCTGAGGTGGGTGTGGGCACAGTGGCTGCGGGTGTAACAAAAGCATTGGCTGACCATATTCTGATCTCGGGCCATGATGGTGGTACCGGTGCATCGCCTTTGACTTCGGTCAAACATGCGGGATTGCCTTGGGAGCTTGGGTTGGCAGAAACTCATCAAACGCTGGTGCTGAATAATCTTCGTTCACGAGTCACCGTGCAAACAGACGGTCAATTGAAAACGGGTCGTGATGTTGCTATTGCTGCACTGTTGGGCGCTGAAGAGTTTGGTTTTGCGACCGCACCACTGATTACACTGGGTTGTATCATGATGCGTAAATGCCATATGAATACCTGTCCTGTCGGAATTGCGACGCAAGATCCTGATCTGCGCAAAAAATTCTCGGGAAAACCCGATCATCTGGTGAATTATCTTTTCATGGTGGCGGAAGATCTACGTCGTATCATGGCTCAATTGGGCTTTAAAACAGTCAAAGAAATGATCGGTCGCGTTGATGTGCTGGAAGTAGATGATGTGACTTCGCACTGGAAATCATCCGGTCTGGATTTAACGCCGATCTTATCGCCTGCCAACAATGAATCAGGGGATGCTGTTTACCAGACAATTCAGCAAAACCATGGCTTGGATAGAGCGCTGGATATGGAGCTGATTAAACTGGCTCAGCCTGCGATTCAGTCGGGCGAACCTGTTCACATCGAATTGCCGGTGATTAATCTGAACCGCGTTGTAGGTACCATGTTGTCTCACGAAGTTGCGAAAAAGTGGGGCGCTGATCTGCTGCCGGAAGATACTGTTCATATCAAATTGAATGGCTCTGCGGGTCAAAGCCTGGGGGCGTGGCTTGCCAAAGGCATTACGATTGAGCTTGAAGGTGATGCCAATGACTTTGTCGGCAAAGGTCTCAGTGGTGGGCGTATTGTGGTCTACCCTGATCGCAATAGTACCTTTAAAGCTGAAGATAACATTATTATCGGTAATGTCACTTGTTACGGTGCAACGAGCGGTGAAGGCTTTTTCCGTGGAATTGCCGCAGAGCGCTTTTGTGTACGTAATAGTGGCGCTTCAGCGGTGGTCGAAGGGGTCGGTGATCATGCGTGTGAATATATGACCGGTGGCCGAGTGGTTGTATTGGGTTCGACAGGCCGCAACTTTGCGGCAGGTATGAGTGGTGGTATTGCTTATATCTGGGATCCAAAAGATAGATTTTCTGATAAGTGCAACAAAGCGATGGTGGATCTGGACAGGGTTGAGTCGGATGCTGATATCAGCGAGCTTAAAACGCTGATTGAAAAGCATCAGAAATATACCGGGTCAACGGTTGCAGAGCAGATTATTGGTGATTGGAAAAAAATGCTGCCTCAGTTTATTAAAGTGATGCCGCGCGATTACAAGCGGGTTTTGCTGGAGCAGGCACAAAAGCAGGCCGCCGAATAAGGTTCCTGATTGAGCATCGTTAAATAAAAATATGTCACTGTTCAGGTCATTCTGAATAGTGGCTTTAGAAGTTATAATATAGTTGAGATCAAAAAGTCATGGGTAAGCCAACCGGTTTCAAAGAGTTTACACGTCAAACAACACCTTATCGCACTGCAAAAACACGCATGGCTGATTATGGCGAAATCTATACAAAGGCCGATGAGAGCCAGCTAAAAATTCAGGCGGCACGCTGTATGGATTGTGGTGTGCCGTTTTGCCACTCTGATACCGGTTGCCCGGTTGATAACCTGATCCCCGAATGGAACGACCTTGTTTATAACGGTCGCTGGCGCGAAGCTTCAGAGCGATTGCTTAAAACCAATAACTTTCCAGAGTTTACAGGCCGCGTCTGCCCTGCGCCGTGCGAGGGCGCTTGTGTGCTCGGTGTGATCGAACCGCCGGTTACGATTAAAAATATCGAACAAGCCATCATTGATCGTGCATTTGATGAGCATTGGGTTAAGGTGCAACGGCCTGAAATACGCAGTGGTTATGAAGTGGCGATTATCGGTTCAGGCCCTGCGGGTTTGGCTGCTGCTGAACAGTTAAATATTGCGGGTCATTTAGTGACGGTTTTTGAGCGTGCTGACCGGATCGGTGGCTTGCTGATGTATGGCATTCCCAATATGAAACTCGATAAAGAGATAATTAACCGCCGTGTTCAGCTAATGCGTGATGCAGGGATTACTTTTGTCGTCAATGCTGATGTTGGCGGTGAAGGCGAAGGCAGTGTTGATGTGAATGAGCTGGTTGAAGTTTATGATGCTGTGCTGTTTGCTACGGGGGCGACTCAGCCACGAGATCTTCCGATTGAAAACCGTTCGCTGCAAGGTATCGAATTTGCAATGGATTTTTTAACTGCAAATACTCGAAGTTACCTGGATTCCAATTTAGAAGATGGCAACTATATTTCTGCTAAAGATAAAAACGTTGTGGTGATCGGTGGTGGTGATACAGGCACGGACTGTATTGCAACTGCACTGCGTCACGGTTGCGCCTCTGTTGTCAATTTTGAGTTGATGTCGCAGCCCCCTGTCAAACGTGCAGAAGATAATCCGTGGCCCGAGTGGCCGCTGATTCTCAGAACTGATTATGGCCATGAAGAAGCCATTGAACGTGATGGTGATGATCCGCGTCACTATAATTTGCTCAGCAAAGGTTTTGTGGGAGATGACAATGGTCATGTGACTGCGATTAAAACCGTTGAAGTTGAGTGGCGCATCGATGCCGGTCAATGGCAGATGAGTGAAAAAGCAGGCACAGAAAAAACCTGGAAAACAGATTTGGTACTGCTCTCAATGGGCTTTGTCAGTCCTGAGCACTATATCAGCAAAGCGGCGGGTGTCGAGCTGGATCAGCGCGGAAACTACAAAGCGGATTATGATCAATATATAACCAATGTAGAAAAGATTTTCACCGCAGGTGATTGCCGTCGAGGCCAGTCTTTAGTCGTCTGGGCGATTAATGAAGGCCGTGGTGCGGCGCGCGAAATTGATCGCTTTTTGACGGGTGAGAGCGACTTGCCTTAAAAGGGCGGTTGTTTATTAATATTAATGAGAAGTTGCCCTGAAAGCATTTTTTTGGTCAACTCAATTCAAATGATATTTACTCTCACTAACGTATCGTAATAGATGCGCCGAGGATATATTACTTTGCATCAACTTTAACGATACTTTTAACAAATTGATCAAACTCAATATCGTATTTCTGTTGTAGTTGGGTTGTTTGGTGGTGTAATTGATCTATATTAAGCTCATCCCGAGATTTAAACGCAAATAACAGTACATTTTGGTGCTGTTTTAATGGCATGCACAAGCTGACTCCTGTGAAATGCGTTCGTAGTGCTGTCATGATGTTCAAAAAGTCCTGATCATTGTTGACGATTGCATTGATCACTAATACCCCTTTGGGTGATAACGCTTGGAAACATTGATCCATAAAGTAAGGGTTATATAAAAAGTCAGGTGTGCGCTTGCCATCATGAATATCAACCAAAATGACGCTGAGGTTCTTTTTGTTTGTTTGTGTTAAATAGGTAAAAGCATCAGCGGTTTTGAGGCTGATTTGTGGCGTATTTGAAATTTCAAAATATTTTTTGGCGATGTGTAACATCTGCTTGCTGATATCGACAGCGGTTATTTTAAGTTTCGGAAACCAATGACAAAGAAAGTGAATAATACCGCCACCGCCTAGCCCCAGTAACAGTACAGATTCAGGATTGGGTTGAAATAATAAAAAACTCATCATTGCCCGAGTATTTTTGAGCAGTAGCTTCTCTTTTTGATCCAGATTTAATTGGCTCTGTATTGAAGATTTATCTTCAATATAGAGGTCACGTACCCGATCTTTTTGCCAAACCTCAATATTTCCCCAAGGTGTTTTTTCCGAAATTAACAGCTGGCTTTTTGCTTTCAATGTCAGGTTTCCACTATTGATTGAAGTTGCTTGTCACTGGTGTAAATATCGGCTGAGTATATCTTTATTGCCGGGTCGAGCAATAAATTCTGGAACTTATTATTCAAATTTTTTCACTTTTATTGTCCAGCTTTAAATTGTTTATAATGATAAAAATCATAAACTGTTTTTTGAAACGATGGCAAAAAACTACCAGAAAAAAGTGTTGGCGTGTTAAGTCGGTTAAATATATCCCATATTTTTCTGGTTTTATTTCTATGCCTGTCTGCCAGCTTTGCTCTGGCTGATATTAATATCGAAATCAATGGTATTGATGATTCCGCAATTGAAGAGCAGGTTCGCACCTATATTGGCCGGCCGGTCAGTGAAAAAAGAGAAGATATTGATACTTTTGTCAAGATGGTTAAAAAAGAGTCATCGAAAGCTTTGCAGGCAGTAGGCTACTATAGTAGTTCAAGTACAACTCAAATCATTAAGCAAAAAAATGATACAGCGATCCGTATTACTATTCAGCTTGGTCAGCCGGTTCGAATAGATCGTTTCCAATTTATTCTGGATGGTGATGCAATAGAAGATCCGGAGTTTCAAAAGCTGTTAGATAATAATCTGATCAAGCAAGGCCAGGTGCTTAATCATGGCGACTATGAAACATATAAGTCATCATTCAATAAATTAGCACGCTCTCGTGGCTATTTTGATGCTCGATATTTAAAGCATCGCATTGAAGTGAGGCCGGAAAAGTTGCGTGCAGATATTCTGTTGCATTTTGATAGTGGACGACGTTATCAAATTGGGGAAATCATTTTTGATGATAGCCCTATCAGTCGTGAACGTTTACAAAAATGGGTTCCATTTCCATTAAATTCACCTTATGAGTCAAAGTACCTAAGTATGCTGAGCAACTCTCTTCGTAGCAGTGGCTACTTTAAGAGTGTACAAGCTGAGCTTCAGCAAGAGTCCGTTTATGATGGAAACAAGGTTCCGTTACGAGTGAAGCTGGTGCCTAATAAAAGAAACGCCGTGAGTTTGGGTTTGGGGTTTGCTACGGATACGGGTGCTCGCTCTCAAATTGACTGGTCACGGCCCTATGTTAATTCCCGGGGTGACTCAGCCAGAGCTAAAGTTGCCGTTTCGCAAGTTGCGCACTCTTTGAGTGGTGAATATAAAATACCATTTTCCAAAAGACCTGAAACACGTTATTTAAAAATTAAAGGGGGCATGCAAAAAGAGACCCTTGATGATAGTGAGAGTCGTTTAAATACTATCTCGTTATTACGTCATTCACGCTCATTGAATAATTGGCAGAAAGTAATTTCACTACGTTGGGAGCAAGAGCGCTTTAAAGTGGCGGGGAGGGCATGGCAAGAGTCCAACCTTATATTGCCCGGGATGAGTTGGTCTAAAACCGTTCAACAATCACCACGTCGAGTGAAATGGGGGTATCGTTATAATTTGATACTGCAAGGTGCGAATCGCCGGTTAGGGTCTGATATTGATTTGCAAAAAATAACGGCTTCAGCAAAGTGGTTGTGGAAGCTGAGCCATCGCCACCGTTTTCTCAGTCGAGCAGAGTTGGGCTGGCTCAGCACGAATGATTTTAACAAACTTCCGGCGACACACCGCTTTTTTACTGGGGGCGATCAAAGTATTCGTGGTTTCGATTATCAAACGGTTTCAGCGGATAGCCAGGGAATTGGCGGGCGTTATCTGACGGTAGGCAGTCTGGAGTACAACAACTATTTTTCGCAAAACTGGGGTTGGGCCACTTTTGTTGATTTAGGTCGTGCTTTTCTCAGTAAAAGTGACCCTGTACGCAGCGGTGTGGGGGTTGGTGTGCGTTGGGCTTCGCCGATTGGCTTGTTGCGAATTGACCTTGGGTTTGGCATCAGCGAAGAGGATGTGCCCAAGCGTTTGCATATATCTATCGGGCCGCAGCTATGAAGTGGTTATTGGCTAAAGCGGCTACATTTTTGTTGATGCTGGTTTTCGTAATTATAGCCACTCTGATCTGGATTGTTGGCACCTCTTCTGGCAGTAGTTGGGTTATCAAGCAGCTGGACCATTTTGAACCAAGGTTGGCCATTGATCATCATGCAGGTGATTTATGGTCGGGTTTACAGATTAATTCACTGCTATGGAAAGAGCAATACAGCTCTGTGCAGCTAGAAAATATTCACAGCCAGTGGGATTTGTCATGTTTGTTGAAGGATAAGGTCTGCATAGAAAGTTTGAGAGCAGAGCAGATTGCTGTGCGTATTAATCAGACCGGTGACCAAAAGAGAAAACCTATAGATGGTATTTTATTGCCCGAAATTATTTTGCCAATAGCGATTGAACTGGATGAGTTAAAAATAGATCGGCTGAAAATCTATTCTGAGGGCAAGTGGTTTGATATTGACGATATTGCTTTGAAAGCAGTGGTTTCGGGTGATCAACTACAGATAGATAACTTGCAAGCCGGTTACCAAAATTATACTGCTGAACTTTCGGGATCGCTTCATCTCAGTGGTGATTACTCTTTGGATATTCAAACTCAAATAGTTACGGATGAGTTTCTCGAAAACGAGAGTGAAACAATTAATTTAAGACTGTTTAACAGTATCAAAGAGATTGAATTTGAAGGGAAGTTATTAGGTGTGGTGGCTGTAGATTTTAGTGGAAATGCAAATCCACTCGATCAAAATCTACCCTATTTTGCCACTATTCAATGGCAACACTTAAGGTGGCCTTTGGCTGGAAAATCTGCTTTTAATGCGTATCAGGGACAATTAGATATTCGTGGCGAAAAGCTTGATTACCATGCAAAACTTAAAACAAAAATTGAAGGTGAAAATATTCCTGAAAGTATAATCCATGCAAAACTGAAAGGTAATTCCCGGCAATTGGAAGTTTCACATCTGGTTGCTAAAACTTTGAATGGAACGGTCAGTATTGATGGGCAGATATCGTGGAAAGATCAATTGGTATGGAAAAGCTCAGCCCGGTTTTTAAAAATAAATCCAGGACTGTATTGGCCGGATTATCCCGGTGAACTGAATGGTAAAGCAGAGATCTCTGGATCGATGCAAGAGGGCGATTTACAACTGAGCATCAAAGATACGTTTGTTGATGGTGAATTTCGAGGTTACCCATTAAAACTCAGTGCGGATATTGAAAGAACATCAAAGGGGCATATTGTTATTAATGATGCATCACTTGATGTCGGTGAGAACAGGCTGTCTGCCAAAGGTTTATTAACAGAACAGTGGGATCTTGCAGGTGATATTAATGCGCCTCAATTAGATATTTTTTCACCCGATATGGGTGGCCGATTACAAGGCTCATTTAACATTCAGGGGGATATGAAAAAACCTGACATTCAAGCCAGCCTGAAAGGTAAAGATATTCGTTATCAGGAAAATAGTATTGCAAGCTTGAAGCTGCAAGCAAAAATTGAATCATTGGCTGAAAATGAGAGTCAACTTGAACTGATTGCCCGTGAAATTACAACAGAGAGTACGGTAGTCAATCAAGTTAATCTCCAATTAAAAGGCACACAGGCGGATCATTTATTACATCTCGCTGTTGAATCGAAAGAGTACCAGGCTGATACAGCGCTGAAAGGTACGATGCTGCAACAGCAAGGGTGGAGTGGGGTTATGATTTCTGCTCAAATAAAAGGCATGGGGCAGCATTGGAGCCTTGTTGATTCGGCTGCTCTTTCCTGGAGCCGCGAGACAAGTTTATTTAATCTGGAGCCTCACTGCTGGCAACAGAAAAAGGCTGAACTCTGTTTGCTGAATCAATTAACAACCTCAAGAGATGAGGAAGCAAGAGTCACCCTGAGTGGTTATGAGTTGTCACAGTTACAGAAAGCTTTCCCGGAAAACCTGATGTTAACGGGAGTGATGAACGCATATAGCCATACAGTTTGGGGCAGAGGTCAATCGTTAACGACCACTCTGTATGCTGAGGTGAATAATGGCGCTATTGAGTTTGAGGATGATGAGTCGGGTGAGTTTGTTGAATTTAAGTATCAACAATTGGCTGCAAGGGCGGATGCAAAACCAGAGCAATTTGAAACAAAGTTAACACTGTTATCAAGAGATCTGGGTAATGCTGAAATGAGTCTGGCTATTGACCCCAAGCAAAAAAATAAACCTATTATCGGGCAAACACAGATTGATGGGTTAAACATTGAGTTTTTACGTGGTTTTTTTCCCAAGCTCAAAACACTGGCAGGCGTTGTGAATGCATCAGGAAAAATTGAAGGAACGTTAAAGAAACCAGCTTATATTGGAAAAGTAGTTTTAGGAAATTTGACGATCGAATCACCCAGTTTGCCTATTGGAGTCGAAAATGGTGATATTGAATTTGATCTGGATGGTGAGCAGGGTGTATTTCAGGGGGGCTGGCAAACGGGAGGTGGCCCAGTAACATTGAGTGGTTCTGCTGATTGGAGCCGTGCTATTGAGGCTGATTTGACGATTGCAGGTGAGAATCTGGCTGTTCAATATCCACCTGTTATTGATGCTGAGGTCTCTCCTGATGTTACGATCAAAATTCGCCCCCAGCGTATCGATATCAATGGAAAAATAGGAATACCTCAAGGCCGAATCAAGCTGAAAGAGTTGCCTGAAAATGCAACGGCACTTTCAAGTGATGTGGTCATCGTTGATGAAAGTGGTGAGTTGGAAACAACTGATTCAGCATGGGTCGTTAATACTAATCTATTATTGACTTTAGGTCGTGATGTGCGGCTTTCGGGTTTTGGGTTGCGTGCTTTATTAACGGGTGAATTAAGAATCATACAGGCCAAAAGTGGTGAACCAGAAGCCTATGGCGAGATTTTTGTTGTCGAAGGAACGTACAAGGGCTATGGCCAGGATCTGGAAACCCAAGGTGGACGTATTGTTTTTGTTGGGCCGCTTGATTCTACAGCACTTGAAATTGATGCAGTACGCAAAACAGACGATGTCACTGCCGGTTTACAGATCCGGGGAACAGTAGATCGGCCCGATATCAGCCTGTTTTCAGAGCCACCGCAAAGTGAAGAGGATACGCTGGCTTATATTGTATTAGGTCGCCCTACATTAAGAAGTGAAGCTGAAGGAAGTGTGCTGGCAAGTGCCGCATTGTCATTGGGAGTGAAGGGTGGGCGAGGGATTGCAACAAAAATTGCCAAAAAACTGGGTATTAGAGAGTTCGAGGTTGAGGCTTCTGAGCAGGGTGGACAATCTCAAGTGGTTTTTAGCGGGCGTTTGCTACCTAATTTAACGATGCGTTACGGAGTTGGCGTATTTACACCTGAAAGTACCTGGACATTACGTTATGATTTGACTGAAAAATTCTATATCGAGACGATTCAGGGGCTGGAAAGTTCTCTTGATATTTTTTATTCATTTGATTTCCAGAGTGCACGCGCTGCATTTGAGTAAAATTTATAGTGTTATTGAATGTAACTGTCAGGTTATTTTACATAAAGTAAAAAGTAGTAAATGATTAGAAATGGGTTTTCTTTAAATATCAATGGACTGCTTTAATCTGGCATAAAACATGCCTGATAATATTTGAGAGTTGATCATCGTTAGTTTTTTCGTCTATGGACAGACATTAACAGTTGTCATTGAGGTCTGCAGTATGAAATTTGATTTTGACGAGTGGCATGAACTTGCCAAAACTGATCCCGCCGCTTTTGATGCAAAGTACAAAGAAGTTATTGAAAACTTTATTTCAAATGCCCCTGAAAGTCGTCAGCAAGGTTTACGTCGCCTACAGTGGCGTATTGAAATGGAAAGTCAGAAAAAGAGTTCACAACCTTCATATATACGTATTTATGACATGATGATGGAGTCCGTTTTTGGTGAGCGAGGCTTGGTCGAATCTGTACGCGCATTGACGGATGTGGATAGCTGTTTTTATGATGATTCGAAACTGAAATCAGCGGATGTATTGAGTTTTAAGAAGCAAGCGGCGAACTCATAGTTTACTGGGTATTACTATATGAAACTGTTTGTAGAGCCAGTATTTTTTATATGGTTCTACCAGTGTTTTTATGGGCCTGGTTTTACAAAATAGCCTCATACTTTGAAGCTGATGGCCTCGAGCAACGCGAGCACTCTTTGTCGCTGCAAATCTGTTGGCAAGGCATGCCAGGCATCCATTAATGCCTGTTCGGTTTCAGCCGCAGTTTCTACATGCCATGTTCCCCGGTCTTCCTTGAGTGCGACTTCCAATCTGCCCAGCTCATCGGCTTTCTCTTCAAAACCCTGAAAAAACCACGAAAGAGGTACGTTCAAGCCTCTTGCTAACCGGTAGAGCTGAGCGGCACTAAGTCGGTTATGACCCAGTTCATAGCGTGATACTTGTTGCTGGCTTACCTCAATAATCTCTGCGACCATCTCCAGGCTAGCTTTTCGCTCCACACGTAATGCACGTAATCGTTTTCCAATGTACGCATCGAGTGATTGCGCGGTCTGTTTGTACATTGTTACACCCTGTCAGTGAATTATTAAAATAATTTCCATATAGATTGAGTGAGTGTTATATTTTGCGCATCACGCATAGCGAGTAATTCTGGTATTTATCTCTTTAAGCAGGAATGCATAGAGGGTGTGAGCAGAATGGATGCATGCAGTCGCATAATCAGAGGAGGTGAGTATGATTATTACACATTCAGTTTTAGCAGATGTGAGTGCTGGAATTTCTGAATTGAAAAAAAATCCTATGGCTGTGGTTGAGAAGGGGGATGGTGCACCCGTAGTGATTCTGAATCGTAATGAACCTGTTTTTTATGCTATTCCTGCACAGGCTTACGAGTTGTTAATGGACAGGCTGGAAGACATAAGGCTTGCGGAAATTGTCAGCTCGCGCAAAGATCAGTCAGAAATTGAGGTGAAAATTAATGACCTTTAGGTTGTTATTCAAGGAAGAAGCCAAAAAGGAGTGGGATAATCTGGAGGCTTCTGTTCGTCGCTTGTTTACCAAAAAATTAATAAAATATCTTGAACAGCCATGTGTTGAAAATATGCGCCTTAATGGCATGAAGGCCTGTTATAAAATAAAACTGCGTCGTATTGGCTATCGTTTGGTTTATCAAGTGCATGATGGAGCGTTGATTATTTCCAGTGTAGTTATTGGAAAAAGAGAGCGAAATCATGCTTATAAAGCTGCCATTCGAAAAATTTAAATCTGAGTCGAAGCTCTTAAATGCTCTTCAGCGGCCTTTCTGGTATTGATCATGCCTTTTAAGCAAGATGAAAGGTATGACACATCAAAGTTCAGGGTGTTGATCTTAGTGTGAGTTCATCTGATATAGTGGATGTAATCAGGGGAAGGTCTTTTTGAAAAATACTGTTTTGGGTAATATTTTACAAAAAAACATGTTG
>WFXF01000066.1 GCA_015490755.1 Gammaproteobacteria bacterium | reverse complement strand
TCAAAAGCAAAACTTGCTGGTAGATCTAAAAGTGGATATTCAGGGGGCGCGACATCAAATTTTTTTAATGCGGCTGTATTATTGTTGATTGCATGTATATCTAAACGTGTGCCACTAAAAAATATGGGACTACCCGCTTTAGAGTTATCTATTGTTTTATACGTTGCACAACCTGCTGTATTAAATAGAGACAATACAACCAGCACAACAACAAATATTTTATATATTTTCATTTTGCGTTCCTCGCATATTTATCACTCATATTATCAGACAAAAGCCTACCCTCTAAAATTTCCTTACCTTCTTTTGAAACCCTGATTGATATCACCGCAGAAAAAGCCAAAAAACGATTTTTTGAGGAGATGCAACGGTTCGAGTAGAATGATCGTAACAACAAATTAAATGCGAGAAGTCCACTTTGAAAAATATAGCACTATTTATTATCACCATACTATTAACCACCTCATCACTACAGAGCTTTGGTGAAGAAAAAAAAGGCGAAGCTTATGCTGATATTGGCTTATTCAGCCATTATGTATGGCGTGGTCAAAAATTAAGTGAAAGTGCCGTCATTCAACCCAGCATTGGCCTTATTTATGAAGGTATCGGGATTAACTTTTGGTCTAACTTTGATCAAAAAACAAAAGAGCATAACGAAACTGATTTCACGATTGATTATGCATTTTCATCCGATGCTTTCGAGTTTGGAGTGGGATATATATATTATGCGATTGATGGGCCAGGATCAGATGAAACAGGGGAGTTTTTTCTATCAACAACTTACGATGCACTGCTAAACCCTTCAGCCACAATCTATTACGATACCGATGAAGGTGATGGTGGTTTTCTGGAAGTCAGTGTGAGCCACACATTAAATATATCAGACTCTTTGGAACTCAACATGGGAGCATTAGCAAGTTATAACTTAAGCAACTCTCTCATGGAAGAGGATGGTAAGGCATTTAACGGCCTTTATAATGGTGACCTCTCTATTTCACTACCCTACTCTATTTCGGAAGATCTTTCAGTCGAGGCATCAATGGGCTACTCTTTTCCTCTAAGTAATCAAGCAGAAAAAGCAATCCAGTCAATCAGCTTTGATGGTGACAGTAAGCTATTTTATGGTGGCGTGACACTTTCATTGGCTTTTTAGAAAGCTCTAACTTCAAAAAGCTTTGAAACATTGCTCTTCTGATCCATAGTTTTGAAACAATCCAAAGGGTTTATTGCTCATAATATAACTTTCTAAAACCAGGAATTTAATGCAGCTTAAACACTCCAGAACGATTCGCCGCTGGCTTGGTAATATTTTAATATTTGCCATGGTTTATTGGGCAATTCAAGCGTATCAAAGTCGAGGGTCACCTTCTTCAGGCTCTGCACCTCCTATAGAAGGCACCACTGTGAACGGACACACATTCTCTTTACAATCACTCCGGGGTGAATCGGTACTGATCTATTTTTGGGCCACCTGGTGCGGTATTTGTTCGCTCACTCGCGACAGCATCAATGATATTGCCAAAGACCATCAAGTCATCACCATTGCAACTCAATCAGGCAGCACAGCTGAAATTTTAGAATACATCAATAAACACAACGTCTCTGCTTCCGTGATTAATGATGAATACAGCGTACTCAGCCAACGTTATGGTGTCAGAGCATTCCCTTCTATTTTCATCATTGACAGAAATGGTGAAATCAGCGACGTGGAAGTTGGCCTGAGCAGTGAATGGGGGCTACGGCTCAGACTGTGGTGGGCTGAAATTTAATCGATTTAATCTTTGATGCCGCTCTTGATTTAAAGTCGCTATAAAGTGCTTTTAGCATAGGTGAATAACAACTCTTGATTTTATTTTCTACCGCAATAGCAGTCTCTTCATGATAGGTATGCACGGTCAGATTTCGATCTTCCAACGCATTAAGCCATTGATGACCGTTTTTTAAAATCTCAGCTTGCACCGCCTGCTTGATTGCCTGCCTTGGGCTATTGATCATATAGCCTTCCTTTTGAAGATAATCTTTTAGCAGTTTCCATGAAAGCTCAAAAGCCATCTCAAAAAACTGGATCATTCCGGCGCGCTCTATATCGGATGGGCTTTGAATCAAGGTCGCCTTTTCTAAAAGCAAATGAGCTTTTTCCAGCGAATATTTTCAGCATCATTCATAATGAAAACCTGGATTTTTCCATCAAAAAATTTTTACAAAGTAATTTCTGCATTCTGTGCATATTCCTAGGAGCCTGTCCGAGAATGAAAAGTCTACTGCGGAAAATCCATTTCGGCCATATTTGGTGTAAATTTTCGTTAAATAGAACAACTATTCGCCTCAAATTTACACCAAATCTGCCTCAAAATGGCTTTCCCTCGCTACGACTTCC
>WFXF01000065.1 GCA_015490755.1 Gammaproteobacteria bacterium | reverse complement strand
CTTAAAGGTGCCTGTTCGTTATCTTAAGTATAAACCAATATATTATTTTTTTGGAAAACGGCCTACTGTGATATTTTTACGATTTTTTTCGATCGTTTTTTCACCAATACCCTTTACTTTCCCCAAATCATTTGCAGCTTTAAACGGCCCGTATTTTTGTCTATATTCAACAATAGCTTTTGCTTTTTCAATGCCAACACCTTTCAAATTGTTAGCCAGAGATACCGCATCAGCCCTATTAATATCAACAGGGGCAGCGTACACCACAGATAAAGAACAGAGGAAAACAGATAACAATATAATTTTTTTGAAAAAAAGCACTATAATGACCTCCTATCGAAAATGCTTTCTGAAATATCCGTGATTAAAAACAATAGATCCTTCTATTGAAAACACAGACACGCATAAATAGTACACCAGTCAAAAAAAAGAGACTAGCTATTCTTAAAAATAAAAATTATTTTTGTTTTTCCAACTGTAATGTTTTTTTATCTAATGCTCTTTGGCTACGTAACAATTTAAGCTTTAAACAAAAAAAACGCGGTAAAAAAAGAAAACCACAAAGTAATATTCCAAAAACCATAAAAAGCGTTAAAAGAATATATAACGGAAGTTCAAAACTGCCGAAGTAATAGTGAAAGTTAACTTCTGCAGTATTTTGCGCAGCTAAACCAAGATAAATAAAAAAAACCAAAACCGCAAACAAGATTGAAAAAACTGTATACATACGAGCCATCGCGCTTCCCTTAAAACTATCAGCCAATGAAACCAGCTGCCCATTAATCAAGCAGGTATACTAACTTTTCTACAAAACAAGGGGAAGCTTGATAGCAAACATAATTACATTCAATCTAATAAATTTACTGTTTTACACTATTATTTACTTGGTCTCGTAACATTTTCCCTGGTTTAAAATGAGGCACATATTTTCCCTCAAGTGAAACTGACTCACCAGTTTTAGGGTTGCGCCCTATGCGCGATGGCCTATGGTGTAGAGAAAAGCTTCCAAAGCCACGTATTTCGATTCGATTACCACTAGCCAATGCTCCAGACATTTGATCAATCAAACTCTTCACAGCCAGTTCAATATCTTTATAAGAAAGTTGAGTCTGACTTCGTGCCAGCACTTCAATCAGGTCTGATCTTGTCATAAATATATTCAAACCTCTAAAAAATTATTTACATTACGCTCCTCTAATACTCATACCAGAGAAACAACACAATACCCAACAGACATAACGGCAATATGGCAAATACCTAAAGGGATAAGCCGACAATTTATACTATTACTTACAAGCTCACTTAAGTGATACTTAGAAAAAAGCAAGGCCTTGGTACGACAACTCACATACCAAGGCCTCCCTTTATTATCCACACTGTCAATTTAAAATTGACAGATAAAGCACTTTTAACTCTTCTGATTTAACATCTGTTCCTTCAGAAGATCGCCTAAAGTAGCAGAACCAGAACCTGTAGAGGCACGATTATAGTCATCCAGAGCCTCAGCCTCCTCACCTTCTTCCTTGGCTTTGAGTGAAAGCAAAATAACACGATTTTTGCGATCAATACTCACAAACTTGGCTTCAATCTCATCCCCTTCTTTCAAAACAGAGTTAATATCTACACGTTCACGAGAGATTTCTGAAGCACGCAAGTAACCTTCAGCATCACCATCAAGCTTAATTTCAGCTCCCTTACTATCAACACTGACTACAACACCCTTAACGATACTACCTTTTTCATGCTCAGCCATATAGTTTGAGAAAGGATCCTTATCCAGCTGTTTGATACCTAATGAGATACGTTCACGATCAGCATCAATTGCTAAAATAACTGCTTCAATTTCATCACCTTTCTTATACTCACGGATCGCATCTTCACCTGTTGTATTCCAGGAAATATCAGACAGATGAACCAAACCATCAATATCACCATCCAGACCAATAAAGATACCGAAATCAGTGATTGATTTAATTTTTCCGGAAACTTTCTGGTTTTTATTGTGTGTTGCAGAGAACTCTTCCCATGGATTCGCTTTACACTGCTTCATACCCAGAGAAACACGGCGGCGCTCCTCATCAATATTCAACACAACAATTTCAACTTCCTGCCCAAGATGCACAGCTTTAAATGGATTAACATTTTTGTTGGTCCAATCCATTTCAGAAACGTGAACCAAACCTTCAATGCCGTCTTCAATTTCAACAAAGCAACCGTAATCAGTAATATTAGTGACCTTACCCACATGACGACTGTTCATTGGGTAACGAGTCGCAAGCTCAAGCCAAGGATCTGAACCCAGCTGTTTCAAGCCGAGTGAAACACGGCTGCGCTCTTTATCAAAAGTTAATACCTTGACATCAATTTCGTCGCCCACATTAACAATCTCTGATGGCTGTTTAACGCGTTTCCAAGCCATATCGGTAATGTGCAACAACCCATCAATTCCACCCAGATCAATGAATGCACCGTAATCAGTCAGGTTTTTAACAATACCTTTAACGGTCTGCCCCTCTTCCAGATTTTCGAGCAGTTTTTCACGCTCAGCGCTGCTTTCAACTTCAACAACAGCACGCCTGGACACTACAACGTTATTACGCTTACGATCTAATTTAACAACTTTAAACTCAAGTGGCTTGCCTTCCAGGTGCGCAATATCCCGTACAGGACGCACATCGACAAGTGAACCAGGCAAGAAGGCACGAATCGTTCCAACCTCAACAGTAAAGCCACCTTTAACCTTCCCGGAGATAACCCCAATAATTGTTGCGGCATCATCCAGCGCTTTTTCAAGCTCAGTCCAAGCCTGAGATCGTTTAGCTTTTTCTCGTGAAAGCCGAGTCTCCCCAAAACCATCTTCAATTGCATCCAATGCGACATCAACACAATCACCTTCAGCAACTTCCAACTCACCCGCTTCACTATAAAACTGGCTAATGGGAATTACGCCTTCAGATTTTAAACCTGCATTGACAATAACAACATCTGATTTAATCTCAACAATGATTCCAGGCACAATAGAACCAGGACGCATCCGTTGCTCAATCAAACTCTCTTCAAATAACTCTTTAAAGCTTTCGCTCATTAGAAAAAACCCTTATGACCCTCAAAAAACGAGGATAACGTTGCGGCAAAACCGCGGTTAATTAAAAAAACCTGTCAAAATTGACAAGCACGAAAAAGCCGGATAAAGACTTTCGCCTTTACCGACCAATACCTGACAGCAAACTAATTAAACAGTACTATCCGGCAATAAATTCATCAGTTTTTCAACGACAGTTTCAATAGACAGCTTATCAGTATCAAGTAGAACAGCCCCTTTAGCAGGTTTCATCGGCGCCACACTACGCGCACTATCGCGCAAATCACGCTCACGAATATCGTTAAAAATAGCGTCGAGGTTACCACCAATACCTTTCGCTTTCAACTGCGCGTAACGTCGCTCTGCGCGAATCTCTACACTGGCCGTCAAAAAGACTTTAACTTTAGCATGAGGGAAAACAACACTCCCCATATCCCGCCCGTCCGCCACAAGGCCGGGAGGCTTTTTAAATGCACGCTGCCAATCCAGAAGCGCATCACGCACCGCAGGTAAAGATGCAACTTTGGACGCTCGATTACCACACGCTTCCGTTCTTATTGCATCATTAACATTTTCACCCGCAAGAAACACTCCTTCATTATCCGCAGAAAAATGAACATCTAATGAACCGGCAATTTTTGCTACAGCAGCTTCATCACTCAAAACAACCGCCTGCTTCTCCGCTTCATAAGCTGTCAAACGATATAACGCACCACTATCCAGATAGTGCCAACCCAGACGCTTAGCCAAAATACGACTGACAGTCCCTTTTCCCGAACCACTTGGACCATCAATTGCAAAAACAGGAATATCACTCTCCAGCATAACGCTACCCTTTCACATGTTCTGCAATAATGGCTAACCCTGCCTGTTGAGCCAACTCAACAAACCCGGGAAATGACGTTGCAACATTACTGCAATGCTCAATAACAATATTTTCTTTTGAACACAGAGCTGCCATTGCAAATGACATAGCGATACGATGATCACCACAACTATTTACAACCCCACCGCCTAACTCTCCGCCCTGAATCACAATACCATCAGCAGTTGGCCTTGCATCAATACCCAATATGGCCAAGCCATCCGCCATTGCCTGAATACGATCACTCTCCTTAACCCGAAGCTCTTCTGCTCCGGTCAAAACAGTCTCACCGGTCGCACACGCAGCGGCAATAAAAATTGCAGGAAACTCATCAATCGCCAAAGGCACCTGGTCTTCAGGAATACGTACTCCTTTCAATTGACAGGAACGCACACGAATATCTGCAACAGGCTCACCGCCGATTTCACGCTCATTCAATAACTCAATATTTGCCCCCATCAAACGCAGAATATTGATCACACCGATGCGGGTAGAGTTCATTCCAACATGCTTTAACAACAGATCTGAATCTTTCGCAATGCTTGCGCCCACCAGAAAAAAAGCAGCGGAAGATATATCACTCGGCACATCAATAGAGCAAGCTGTTAACTTCCCGCCCCCCTCAATGCAGACCTGATTACCTTTGCGCTCTACAGCATAACCAAAACCGCAGAGCATTCGCTCCGTATGATCTCGAGTGGGTGCAGGCTCAGTAATGCAAGTATGCCCCTCGGCATACAAGCCGGCCAATAACAGGCATGACTTCACCTGCGCACTGGCCATAGGCAACGTATAATCAATTCCTTTTAAGGCTTGGCCACCACTGACTTTTAACGGTGGCGTACCATCCTTGTTGCCTGCAACGATCGCCCCCATTAACGCCAATGGATTGATCACACGAGACATCGGACGACCAGACAATGATTCATCACCCACCATCTCCACATCAAAATTCTGCCCAGCCAGCAAACCCGACATTAAACGCATGGATGTCCCGGAATTACCCAGATTTAATGGTGCATCAGGTGCTTTCAGGCCGTGCAACCCGACGCCATGAATGGTAACTTTTCCATCAACAGGACCTTCAATAGAAACACCCATTTCACAAAAAGCTTTCAATGTAGAAAGACTATCTTCGCCTTCAAGAAACCCCTGAACTTCTGTTACTCCATCAGCAATAGATCCGAGCATAATTGAGCGATGCGAAATCGATTTATCACCAGGCACACGAATATGTCCAGCCAGACAACCACCGGGTTCAACGATAAAACGAAGAGAAGGAGCATTGGAATGTGACATAAAAACAGTTACTTCTTTATAAAATTAATCAACAAAACTGATCCCGAACAGCCTTGGAACGGCTAAACAGAGCCATCAAATATTCATCATCTTTAGCTTCAATAGCATTTCGAAGCTGCATAATCTCTGAGCTATATTCCTCTAATGCCGATAATAAAGCATCGCTATTAGCCAGACATATATCTCGCCACATAACAGGGTCACTGGATGCGATACGGGTAAAATCACGAAATCCGCTGGCAGCATATTTAAAAATCTCATGCCGCGCATCCATTTTTGACAGAGTATCCACCATAAGATAGGCCAGCATATGCGGCATATGACTGGTCGCTGCAAGCACTTCATCGTGATGATTCACCGCCATTTCGGAAACAATTGAACCGACACCTTCCCACATTCGACGTACACGAGAAACAGCATCAGGATCAGTATGCTCCAATGGCGTTAAAATCACACGCCTCCCATCAAACAGCTTGGCATCAGCATACTCCACACCGCTGTTTTCAGTGCCCGCAATGGGATGGCCAGGTACAAAATTTCCGGGTACTTCACCCAAAGCCCGACGTACAGCTTCAACCACACTGCCTTTAGTACTACCTACATCAGTGATAACCACATTAGATTTAAAATGCCCAACGGCTTGTTTTAACAATGGTTCAATCGCACCGACAGGCGTTGCCAACACCACAAAGTCAGCCGATTCAAATGCTGTTTTAACATCACAAGCAATTTGATCAATAACACCCAGATCAACGGCACGTTGCAAAGATTTTAAGCAGCGCCCATAACCCACAACCTTTTGACATAAACCCGCTGATTTAGCCGCCTTGGCCAAAGATCCACCAATCAAACCCACACCAAGAATGGATAGAACCTTTTCCTGTGATTCAGACATTACAGTACCGCACAAGGATAAGAACCTAGCACCTTGACCATCACCGCTTCTTTTTCTAATTCAGCCAAAGCTTTTGCAACCTTCGGATCATCCTGATGACCTTCTATATCTACAAAAAAGACATAATCCCACATTCCACGCCGAGAAGGGCGCGATTCAATGCGATTCATTGAAATACCGTGACGTGCAAAAGGCTCAAGTAAACTATGCAGTGCTCCTGAGAGGTTTCGAGACGAAAGCAACAGCGATGTTTTATCACGACTGCTACGCATCGTAGTCTGCCGTCCGATCATTAAAAAACGTGTCGTATTGTCAGGCTTATCTTCAATATTAGCCGCAATGACATTCAAGCCATACTGCTCACCCGCTAATTCGCCCGCAATTGCAGCAGAATCAGCTTCATTTTTCACCCGACTCGCAGCATCTGCATTGCTGCTCACTGGAATACGCGAAATACCGGGTAAATTTGCATCCAGCCATTCACGACATTGAGCCAAAGATTGCTGATGGGAATAGATACGTTTTACCTGATCAATACAAATCATCTGCCCCAACAGATTTTGATGAATGCGAAGCTCAACTTCACCACAAATTTTCAATGGCGAGTTGATAAACGTATCCAGTGTATGATTCACCACACCTTCAGTAGAGTTTTCAATCGGTACCACGCCATAATGTGAAGCACCCGACTCCACATCACGAAAAATTTCATCAATCGCCATCAATGGTACGGTCGTCACTGAGTGACCAAAATGTTTCAGCGCCGCAGCTTGGGTAAACGTTCCTGCGGGCCCAAGATATGCAATACGCATCGGCTGCTCCAGTGCGAGACACGCCGACATAATTTCACGGAAAAGACGTGCGATCTCTTCGTCATCTAATGGCCCTTTATTACGATCCTGCACACGGCGCAACACATCCGCTTCACGCTCAGGCCGGTAGAAGTTGATCTGTTCATCATCAGAAGTTTGTTTAATACGTGCAACATCCATTGCGCACTCGGCACGTTCATTGATTAACTTCTGGATCTGTTCATCCAGTATATCAATACGATCACGTACCACTTTTAATTTTTCAGTTTCAGACATGTTTAATACAATCTAACAGCCAATACACCTTCAATCGAGTCAAGCGACTGAATAACCGATTGAGGAATTTCACTCTCTACATCAACCAGGGTATAGGCGTATTCCCCTTTAGATTTATTCAGTAAATCCACAATATTCAAACCTGCATCAGCCAGCGTTGTTGATATCTGCCCCACCATATTCGGCACATTGAAATTAAAGATACCAATACGATAAGCATCAGAACGAGGCATTTGAATTTCAGGAAAATTAACGGCATTAAAAATATTGCCATTTTCAAGAAAGTCACGCACTTGATCTGCGACCATTACCGCACAATTTTCTTCCGCTTCAATCGTCGATGCACCTAAATGCGGTAATGTAATAACCCTTTCATGACCTTTCATCAAATTCGAGGGAAAATCACAAACATAGGCATGAACTTTACCCGCCTTGATCGCGATTGATAGCGCTTCATTATCAATGATGCCATCACGAGAAAAGTTCAAAATGGTTGCACCGGGTTTCATTAGATCAAAACGCTCTTTGCTCAACATACTGCGCGTTGCATCAATCAGTGGCACATGAAAGGTGACAAAATCTGAATGAATCAATAGATCATCCAGGCTGGATGCCAACTGCACATCAGATGAAAGCTTCCATGCACTTTGCACTGTAATCTGCGGATCAAATCCGATCACTTTCATACCGAGTTTCAGTGCTGAATTGGCGATCTTGATCCCAATCGCCCCCAACCCAACCACACCTAATGTTCGCCCCGGCAACTCAAAACCAACAAAATTTTTCTTGCCCGCTTCCACTTGTTTGTGAATCGCACCATCATCACCTTCCAGATGACGTGCATACTCCCAACCCTGACAGATATTACGGCTCGCCAATAACATTCCAGCCAATACAAGCTCGTGGACTGCATTAGAGTTCGCCCCAGGTGCATTGAATACGGGAATTCCACGCCGACTCATTTCATCAACAGGAATATTATTTACCCCTGCCCCTGCACGTCCGACCGCTTTAAGCGTTTCGGGAATATCCATGCCATGCATTTTAAAAGAGCGCAGCAAAATTGCATCAGGGTGCTGGATCTCAGAAGCCACTTCATACTGCTCACGCGGTAAACGCTCCAATCCTGCCACTGAAATATTGTTGAGCGTTAGAATTTTATACATAAACTCCCTTTATTTTTAAGGTATAAGACCAAAAAACTTAGCCATTACGATACTCAAACTCAGCCATAAAATCGATCAATGCGCTCACACCTTCCTCAGGCATTGCATTATAAATACTGGCTCGCATTCCACCAACAGAACGATGACCTTTCAATGTTTTTAACCCCAATGCATCCGCTTCTTTCAAAAATGCAGCATCCAGATTGTCATCTGCCAATGTAAATGGCACATTCATTCTGGAACGGCAATCATGTGCAACGGGATTTGCATAAAAATCAGAAGCATCGATAAAAGCGTACAATTTACTGGCTTTACGTCGGTTTTCTTCTGCAACCGCAGCCAACCCACCTTTTTCTTTAAGATACTCGAATACCAATCCAGCCAAATACCAGGTATAAGTTGGTGGAGTGTTGTACATAGAGTGATTGTCCGCATGAATTTTGTAATTAAACATGCTGGGCGTACCTTCACGTACAGAGCCGATCAAATCATCACACACAATAACAACCGCTAAACCGGCTGGGCCGATATTTTTCTGTGCGCCCGCATAAATCAGGCCATACTTTGAAACATCAATCGGGCGTGACAAGATATTTGAAGACATATCCGCTACAAGCGGCACATCACCCACTTCAGGCACCCATTGAAACTCTACACCGCCAATGGTTTCATTTGGAATATAGTGCACATAAGCCGCATCCCTGTTTAATATCCACTCGCTTTGGGCTGGAATACTATTAAAACCATCAGATTCTGAGGTTGCGACAATATTCACATCACAATAACGTTTCGCTTCGGCAATCGCCTTTTTTGACCACTGACCCGTATAAACATAATCGGCTGTTGATTTATCACGCAGTAAATTAAGAGGCACCATTGCAAATTGGCTGCTTGCACCCCCTTGCAAAAACAGTACTTTATAATTATCGGGAACAGCGAGTAACTCACGCAGATCAGCCTCAGCCTTTTCAGCTATCGACATATACTCTTTACTGCGGTGACTCATCTCCATCACCGACATCCCAGTGCCTTTCCAATCAAGCATCTCTTCCTGAGCTCGCTCCAAAACTGCCGTCGGCAACATTGCAGGACCCGCACTAAAGTTATAAATACGTGCCATTTACTCTTCACCCTCGCTATCGCTACTCTCTTCTATGTTATCTTCATCACCATCAAGATTTTCAATTTTCTCAATGCTGACCAATGACTCTTTTTTGCCAAGTTTAATCAGTGTCACCCCTTGAGTATTTCGCCCAACGACTGAAATACCCGCAACCGGTGTACGCACCAATGTGCCACCATTACTGATCAACATCACCTCATCCTGGTCGGTGACCGATATCGCACCAATCACTGCACCATTACGTTCAGACGTCTGTATTGAAATCACACCCTGTCCACCACGGCCATGACTCGGGTAATCATCAATTGAAGTGCACTTGCCAAAACCATGCTCAGTCACCGTTAAAATATGGCCCCCATCCGCAAGAATCAGCGAAATAACTTCTTGATTCTCTTTCAAACGCATGCCACGCACACCACGTGCAGTACGCCCCATCGCCCGGACAGCACTCTCATTAAAACGAATGGCTTTACCCGCGCTGCTAAACAGCATGACATCACGCTGACCATCTGTAATATCAACACCTACCAGACAATCATCATCACGCAACTCAAGCGCAATGATGCCATTGGCACGGGGACGCGAAAAATCCTTAAGCGATGTTTTCTTTACAATACCACTCGCAGTCGCCATGAATACGTATTTATCCTCTTCAAATTCACGCACAGGCAATATTGCGTTAATTCGTTCGCCCTCTTCCAGAGGCAACAGATTCACAATGGGTTTACCACGCGAAGCACGGCTGGCTTGAGGCAACTCATATACCTTCAGCCAATAGACCTTGCCTCGACTGGAAAAACAGAGAATTGTATCGTGCGTACTTGCAACAAAAAGCTTATCAATAAAATCTTCTTCTTTCATTGATGTGGCTGATTTACCACGGCCACCGCGTCGCTGGGCAGTATAACTGTCCAGCGGCTGTGCTTTGGCATAACCGGCATGAGAAAGTGTGACCACAACATCCTCTTCAGTGATCAGATCTTCCAGACTTAAATCAAGGCGATCTCTTAATATCTCGGTACGACGTTCATCACCATATTGCTCTTTGATCTTTAATAATTCATCACGAATCACACGCATCAAACGATCCGGATTGTTCAGAATATCCATCAGGTCGGCAATCAGAGTCAGAAGCTCACCGTACTCTTTGATGACTTTATCTTTTTCCAGACCGGTCAAACGATGCAAACGCAGATCAAGAATCGCTTGCGCTTGCGACCCGGAAAGACGATAACCTTCGGCCAACAAGCCACACCCCTCTTCCACATTATCAGGCCGGAAAGAGGTCGCACCTGCTTTCTCCAACATTTCTACAACAATGCCAGGCTCCCAAACACGCCCAACCAAACCTTTTTTAGCGGTCGCGGGGTCGGGGGCATTTTTGATTAAAACAATCACTTCATCAATATTGGCTAACGCAACCGCCAAACCTTCCAGCAAATGGGCACGCTCACGCGCTTTACGAACTTCGAAAATAGTCCGCCGCGTCACCACTTCCCGGCGATGACGAATAAAGGCATCCAGTATCTGTTTCAGGTTCAGCAATTTTGGCTGACCATCAACAATCGCCACCATATTGATGCCGAATGTCGTCTGCATCAGAGTATGTTTGTAGAGATTATTAATCACAACTTCAGCCACTTCACCGCGTTTAACTTCGATGACCATGCGCATGCCTTCTTTATCAGATTCATCACGCAGTGCGCTGATACCCTCTATTTTTTTATCCCGAACCAGTTCGCCGATTTTCTCAAGCAGGCGGGCTTTATTGACCTGATAGGGCAACTCATGAACAATAATACTCTGCTTGCCTGAAGCAGATTCCTCTACATCTACTTTAGCCCGCACATAGATGGAACCTCGACCGGTTTCATACGCTTTTTGAATTCCACTCGAGCCGTTAATAATGGCCGCAGTCGGAAAATCAGGCCCTGGAATATATTCCATCAAGTCGTGAACTGTGATCTCTGGATTATCAACCAGCGCGAGGCACGCATTAATCACTTCGTTGATATTGTGCGGAGGAATATTAGTCGCCATTCCGACCGCAATGCCTGAAGATCCATTCACCAACAAACATGGAATCCGTGCCGGTAACACGGTTGGCTCAGACTCTGACTCATCATAGTTTGCAGCAAAGTCGACCGTCTCTTTTTCGAGATCAATCAACATATCATGCGCAATACGCGCCATGCGAATTTCGGTATAACGCATCGCCGCCGGTGAGTCACCATCCACCGAACCAAAGTTTCCTTGACCGTCAATCAGCATATAACGCAAAGAGAACGGTTGCGCCATACGAACGATGGTGTCATAAACTGCGGTATCACCGTGCGGGTGATATTTACCAATGACATCACCAACAATACGCGCCGATTTTTTATATGGCTTGTTCCAGTCGTTACCAAGATCTCGCATGGCGTATAAAACGCGACGATGCACCGGTTTCAACCCATCGCGTACATCAGGCAAAGCGCGCCCGACAATTACGCTCATAGCGTACTCCATGTACGACTGTCTCATCTCCTCTTCGATATTAATCGGGAGGACTTCTTTAGCAAACTCAGTCATGAAAATTCACAAGCCTTATGGTATTGGTTTGAATGCGTAAAAAACCGCGAAATCGTACCACAATTGGCGCGGTGCTGCATGCTTATACTCTACTGCGTCATTAATGCAGCCATTTTTTTAGCCGTTGGTTCCAGCACAACCCCTTTCTCAGTCACAATAGCATCCACCAGATCTGCAGGTGTCACATCAAACGCAGGATTCCAGCCCACAGCACCTTCAGCAGCCACACGTTTGCACTGGTTCATCATAACTTCATCTTCAGAGCGCAACTCAATCGGAATCTGATCTCCTTGGCCAATGCGCATATCAATAGTGCTGGTTGGTGCAACCACCATAAATTTTACGCCATGGTAACGTGCCACAACAGCCAGATTATAAGTACCGATTTTATTGGCTACGTCACCATTTGCAGCAATCCGGTCCGAACCGACAATCACCCACTGTACCTTGCCTTGTTTCATCAAATGAGCCGCTGCACCTTCAACCAGGACAGTTACAGGGATTTTTTCCTGAACCATTTCCCATGCAGTCAAACGTGAACCTTGCAACCAGGGCCGGGTTTCATCGGCATAGACATGCTGAATTTTTCCGGCTTTATTCGCCGACCGAATAACCCCTAGCGCAGTACCATAACCTCCCGTTGCCAATGCGCCGGCATTACAGTGTGTTAATACAGAACAGCGAGATTCAATTAATTCAGCGCCCAACTCACCCATGCGCTGACAAGCAACCACATCTTCGGCATGAATGCGTTTCGCCTCGTCCAGCAACCCTTCTTCAGGGTTTTCGCACTCAGCAAGACAAACTCGCATTTTTTCAAGCGCCCAACACAGATTCACTGCAGTAGGCCGAGCGTCTGCCAGTTGCTTGATATCAGTCTCCATCAGATCTTTCCAACGTTCCGGCACACGTGCATACCAGGCACGTGCGGAAAGCACCACGGCATAAGCCGCCGCTACACCGATTGCTGGTGCGCCCCGCACCACCATATCGCGAATGGCTGAAGCCACTTCGGCAGAATCAGCATAACTCAAATATTCAACCTTATGTGGCAACAAGCGCTGATCCAGCAATCTGAGCACCCCCCCTTCCCATACAACTGCATGAACTGAATCATTATTATTTTCCAACATCACCGCACCCCAGTTTCAAACAAAAAAGTATATGAACTACTGAATACCACAAACTTTGTTGATTTTAAAATGATTATTTTACTTCAACAGGTATAATCAACAGCAACTTCATCCATTTTTACAACTAACTTATCAACACAGTTATGAATCAAGTTAAAACTATTGGCCATTTTTTTGAGCAGTCCAACACCCAGTTTCGTACTTTTGATATGGGACGACGCATCTGCAAAATGCCCTCTATACAATTCAAGCAGTTTGAAGAGTGTACACTGGCATACCCCAAGCCCTCACAACGTCAGGCATGGCTAGGCATTTTGGGTTGGGAAAATGAAAACAAAAATAACCATTTTATCTGGTTTTTAAAATTACCACTTGATGAAAAAGCCTGCATGGTACCGGCCGGACGAGACGATTTTTTGCACCGTTTATTCAAAACTGTTGATGCCAAATTCAGCGGCGTCCAACAGAACGCACAAAGCGCAATGGATGATAACCCCTATGGCTTCACCCCTAACCAGGAGCGCATGGCCTGCTTTCATGCCAAAACACTTAAAATACTCGGGCAACCCGCATCACAATATTATCAGTTTGCACAAGACTACTTTGCCGGTCGCCTAGGTTACGAACAATGGCCTCAACTAGGGTTACAGGGAATTGCAGATATCGCCACACGTTGCGATGAAGACAACAATGCACAGCATCTTGCCAAATCAATCCCTCACCTACCAACACAACCCTTTTCTGCACTCTGTAATTTTTTGGAAAATGAAAGAATTAACACACAAATAACCGAAGCCATCATCGAACGAATCAATGATCAACTCATGAATGAAGAACCTGACATCCAAATCATCACTTCAGGTTTACGTGGTATCTCTTATGCCAAAGCCAGTGGCTTACGAGAAAAACTAATTAAAAACTTGCTGAACCATCCTGTAGCTCGTAGCATTGAAGTTTTAATTACCATCGCAGGGCGCGCCTGGAACGACCTTCATTCACCGCAACTGAATCAGCCCTATATCGAAGCACTGGCCAGTGAGAATATTGGGCAAGACATATTTAATCATGTAATGTCAGATTTGCTCTACATTCCGGGGATGCGCGGCTCACTACTGCAAGTTCTACGCAACCCCGAACGATCAAAGCAGGTTGAAAAGGCAACAGGTGCCATGTTTGGAGCATAAGGGAATTTCACGAATCATAGTATAGAGTTCAACTCATTTGAGATACACTGACTCATGATGCGAAAGTTTGGACTTTCTGAAAAAGCCATAACAAACGGAGAGCACTGTGACCCTCGGTAACTTTTTCTTGTTCATCCTTTTTGCTATCGTGACCATGCTTTGGTGGCGAACCCATAAAATCAAGCAGATCGCTCACCGCCTCGCAAAACGCCATTGTGGTGAAACAGAGGTTCAGTTTCTGGACGACAGTGTGGTATTGCAGCGTATCCAATTAAAACCCCACTCCAATGGTTCCTTATCTTTATTACGAACCTTTAGTTTTGAATTTGCCACAATCGGTGATGCACGCTATCAAGGAAAAATCATATTTATGGGTTTCAAACTTCAAAGTATTGAGCTGGAACCCTATCGTTTTTAATCTATAGAGTCTATTCATTCCACCATCATCAAAATTAAGAATTTTCTGATAGTCGTCGATATTTAATTTTGTCAACAAAAAATAGCTGAAGTTGACAAAGCGAGAGTTGTATTCATGAATTTCTTGCCAGGGAAGATGTATTAATTTTTTTGACGACAACAGACCACCTAAAACGATAAAAATTAAATTTTAGGTGAATTCAGTGGATGATTATGAATACAAAATACTGCCGAATACTGACTAGATTTTTCTTTTTAATCACTCTATTGGGGTACTCTTTGAGTGCCAATGCCTTGGGTGTGGGTTCGCTTTCTGTGCAATCAAAGCTCAACCAGAAGCTTAACGCGCATATTGAACTGCTCTCCACAGAAGGAGTAGATCAGTCTCAAATTAAAGCAACTCTTGCAAAAGCATCTATTTTTGAACGTGCTGGCGTTGATTACTCTCCAGCGCTTAATGATATTACGCTCAAAGTTGCAACTCAAGAAAATGGCACACCCTACATTGAAATGAGTTCACAAAAACCGTTACAAGAACCTGTTGTTGACTTTATTCTAGAAGTCAAATGGCAACAACAACGGCTGCTTCGCAAATTTACTATCATGCTGGATCCTGCTCCGATCGCAAAAAAACCTGAAACCCCAGCACCCACAGTTGAAAAAACAGTCGTTGCACAAAACAAGACCAAAATTGAAGCTCCCCAACAGCAAACAACACCTGCTGCGCCCCAAAAGCCACAAACCGCAAAATCAGTGGCTAATACATCGATTAAAACATACAAAGTAAAAACGAACAAAGACACATTATGGAGTATTGCAACCAAATTTCGCCCCAACAAATCCTATAGCATGGATCTGATTATGGCGGAAATTCTCAAACAAAACCCTTCAGCCTTTCTAAACAACAATATTAATTTGTTAAAAACAGGCTCAACTCTGCGCTTTGATCCATCCTTGCTGCCTGGGCAAACAACTAAAAAACAGACCAGGAGTGTGGTTAAAAAAGAGGTGACTCACAAAGCAACACCTAAACCAGCTCATAATCAACCATCGTCACCTGACGCTGAGATTAAAACTCATAAAGTCAAAAGTAAAGAGACATTATGGAGCATCGCAAGCAAACTCCGTCCTGACTCAACTTACAGCATGAAACAAATCATGAATGCCCTATTGGCACAAAACCCTACAGCCTTTCACAACAACGATATCAGTCAGTTGAAAAAAGGCTCCATTCTCCATTTGAACATTGCAATGTTGAGCGGAGCTTCTCCAACAAAACCTGTACAGACCCAGGCACTCACAACACCAGTTGCCCAAAACACGGAACATGTTCAAGTGACACCACTTCCGGCCACTACTGTCAAAAAACCTGAAGCCATTCCCCACACAAAGGAAAACTTAAACAAAGTCCAGGAAATGAGCCAGACTGCAGCTTCTTTGCTACAAACAATCGATAAGATTCAGCAACAAATTATAGAAATGCAAAATTTACTACGGGATAAACAGAGTGAACTTTCACAACTAAAAAGAGAAGCTCAAATACATTTGGCGACAGAAACTACACCTGTAGTTGCATCTGCACCGACACCGACCAAACCTGTTATTACTTCAGAACTACTGACGAAACAAGCACCAATAGATCGATCACAACAGATGGTCACTGAACAGCTTGATACCGTTAAAAGCGATATTCAGACAAATATTTCAAACACCCAAGGTAGCATTAAAAGTACCGTTCAAAATACAACAGAAACACTCTCTTCTCCACCTGTCAATGTTACAGAACACCCTAGTGGTCAAGAGGAAGGTTTTCTAAGTCGCTTAATGAATGATCCAAAGGCATTAGTGATCGGTTTAGGGGGTGCAGCATTATTAGGATTAGCAGGTCTGTTTTTATACCGTCGCTCCAAAAATAATGATGAAGATTTTGATATCGACAATGATAACCTGGAAGATACAACAGTAACCATAGATCCAGACCATACCTCTACTTTCGAACAACAATTACAACAATCTCAAAAACGGGAAACAGACAAACAAAAACCAGAGATAGCAACTGACATGGAATCAGGTGAAGGTGTACAGCTGGATTCTGATCTCAGAGCCCTTTACGAAGCCGATATATACATTGCTTGTCAACGCTACTCACGCGCAGAAGAGTCACTCACAAGCGCAATTGAGCTCAACCCGGAACGTACTGAAATTAAACTCAAGCTGCTTGAAGTCTATTTCGCCACACAAGATCGTGAAAAATTCATTAGTGAAGCAGAAATTATCCATAAGAAAATAGGTGAACATGACCCTAAATGGCAGGATGTTATTGATATGGGTAAACAGCTTTGCCCAGACTATCCGCTATTTGGTGGGGAAGTTGATTCTGGTGACTCCCTTTCACCTGAAGAATCTATATTCTCCAATGAATCAACAGCTCAGAATGAAGATCACCAGGAAGATAGTACACTTAAGCTGGATAGCGAGGAGTTACAAGATGACGAATTATCACTCAATTTAGAACAATCTGATGATATATTCAAAACTGATCATGATTCATCTATAGACCTGGACGAATCTGACCTGTTTGCAGGCCAAACCAACAAAGCTGAAGAGCCGGAAGCCGACCTATCTTCAATTCTTATGAAAGAGACTGATAATAACGAAGAAAAACCAAAAAAAGACAAATCATTAAACCTGGGCCCGGATGATGATGAGTTAGCCTTCGGTAAAGCCTAAACTATCCAGGTGTGGCTGAAGCCAGACAAAGTGCTGCTTCAGCCACACGTCGCCCAAGTGCTCGACATAATTTTTGCTCTTCATCAGTCAGCACAGGCGCTTTACCATATTCAGATAAGTGGCTGGCCCCATAAGGCGTTCCACCACTATTTGTATCCAGTAGAGCGGCTTCAGTATAAGGTAAACCCATCACCATCATGCCATGATGAAATAGCGGTAACATCATGGAAAGCAGAGTACTCTCATGACCACCATGCATACTGGATGCAGAAGTAAATACAGCCGCAGGCTTTCCTACCAATGCCTTGGTCATCCAAAGATCACTATTGCTGTCAATGTAATATTTCAAGGGCGCAGCCATATTACCAAAGTGTGTCGGACTTCCTATCAGCAAACCGACACAGTCTCTTAAATCATCCGAAGTTGCATAGAGCGCCCCCTCTTTCGGGATTTCATCATCAACTGCTTCACAAACAGCCGATACCTGAGGCACTGTTCGCACCCGGGCTTCTATCCCGCTCACCTCTTCCACGCCACGTGCCACACGCTGAGCCATTTCAGCAACATTACCATGACGGCTATAATATAAAACTAAAATATAAGCCACTAAATCTCCTTTTTTTCTTGATCCAGAACCATCTTGACAAAGGGGATGGTCATACGACGTTTAGCAGCCAAAGAGGCATGATCCAGACGATCTAAAATTGAAAACAGCTCAGCAGTATCACGAGGGTAACGTGACAATAAAAAGCGCCCGACTTCATCCGGCATATTAAAACCACGCCGTCGCGCCCGTAACTGCAATGCTGAAAATTTATCCGTATCACTCAATGGATGCAGTTGAAAAATTAACCCCCATGCTAAACGTGAACTTAAGTCCGGAAGCGCAAGCAATAAATGGCCAGGACTCTCATCACCACTGACAATAAGTAGAGTATTGTTCGCTCTGGCTCGATTATACAAATGAAACAGCGCAATTTCCCACTGTTTCTGCCCTGCGATGGCATGTATGTCATCAATGCATACCAGAGACAGCGCTTCCAAACCATCAAATATTTCAGGGGAGAGTTCATTTGCCTGTTTTAAAGTCAGATAAGCACACGGATTATCCTGTTCGCTCACAACCCTGCAAGCACTTTGCAAAAGGTGTGTTTTTCCAACACTGGAGCCGCCCCACAAATAGATGAACTTTTCACTTTTAATTTGCAAGCAACTCTCTACAGCTTGTGCAGCTTCAAGGTTTAAGCCTGAGAAGTAATTTTCGAATGAAACACCATCTTGTAAAGTGATGGCCAACGGAAGCTGGGGAAGCGACAACTTTATCGCATTATGAGTAGTTGTCTGGGTCATAAAGCAGACCGATGTCTCCAGGCACGCATCCCCCAACGGTAAATATAATCAAAACCGCTGAGCAACGTTGTTATCATCACAAAATAGAAAGCATATTGAATCAGCTCCAAACCAATAGTTACAACGCTCAATGAAAATACGACAAGCAATACAAGGGAAATTTGGCTCAAAGTATTTAGTTTACTTAAATAACTGGGCTTTAACTCATATTCACCAATAATACGATGATAGGCATATGCTCCAACCACGATCACCACATCACGCACAATGACTACAACAACCAACCATATTGGAATCTCTCCCATCCAACCTAATGCAAAAAAAGAAGAAACCAGCAAAAATTTATCAGCGATTGGATCCAGAATTGAGCCTAAGCGTGAAACCCAACCATAGCGCTTTGCCAAAAAACCATCCAACCCATCTGATAAACCAGCAATAAAAAACAGCACTAATACATTCGTATATTGCTCCTCTAAAACCTGCCAAACCAGAACAGGCACCAGACAGATACGAAATGCACTAATAATGTTGGGAATATCGCGTCGCGTCACTCAATCAACCGGTATGTTAACTCAGCATCCTCTTCCGATAAATCAGAAGGCATTACCCCATAGCCTGTCAAATAGTGCGCACCAACCTGAATCATCGTATCACCTAAATCAATAGAATGTGCAAGCCCTGCAACATCCCCCTGAATGTTTAACTGCAAAACAATTTTATCTCGATCCACTTCTTCAACCTGAACATGAGTCACCTCACCCAAGGAGTGTAAATAATGAGTCACACGTGCATAATCTTCTATTGAGGATACCTTTGTTACAGTTAATCTGACAAGTGTTGCAAACGGCAAATCCCCTAAAGCAGAAAAACCTGACTGTTTTAAGAGCTGGCGTACAGCCTCTTCATCAAAATCAACTCGCAATATCTGGCGATACCCATCGTTCCATAACAATTCATCCGTCAATGGAAGATAACGATAGCGTAAAACAAAACTGTCCGCTCGCATATAAGCCGTGGAAAATTGCGATGAATCTGTAATCTCAGGATCACCACTCACTTTTTCCAATACACCTGCCAATGCTTTTTTGACCACTTGGCTGCGTTCCTGGGCAGACTGTCCTTGAACCGGCATCTCATAACTATACAACGCCTCCAACTCCACCGCAAAAAGTGAAGTTGGCATCAATAACACACATACCATCCAGATTTTTTTCAACATTCCTTGAGCCTCATCACTCGTTTCAGTTGCAGCCACAGCTGTGTACAGGATACTATTTCGCGCCTAAAACATCATCCTATTGCTAAAAATACAAGACGCTCACTATGACTTCAAGCTCCAAACACTCGAAAACACCTCAAAATACTTCCTTAAGCTACCGTGATGCAGGTGTTGATATTGATGCAGGAAATCAACTCATCGAAAAGATTAAACCCCATGCTGCTCGCACCAGACGACCAGGAGTTATGGACGGACTTGGTGGATTTGGTGCCATGTTTGAATTACCACTGGATCGTTACAAACAACCCGTTCTTGTCTCTGGCACGGATGGCATTGGTACAAAATTAAAACTCGCCATTGATACCAACAAGCACGACACCATCGGCATCGACCTTGTTGCCATGTGCGTAAATGACATTATAGTGCAAGGTGCAGAACCCCTGTTTTTTTTAGACTATTTTGCGACAGGTCACCTCAACATTGACACCGCAAGTGATGTAATAAAAGGCATTGCCACCGGTTGCGAGCAAGCAGGCGCAGCACTCATTGGTGGTGAAACTGCTGAAATGCCAGGCCTCTATCAAACAGATGATTATGATGCTGCCGGATTTTGCGTCGGCATTGTTGAAAAATCAAAAATTATTGATGGAAGTAAAACGCGCCCAGATGATGTATTGATCGGCCTGGCATCATCCGGCCCCCACTCCAACGGCTACTCTTTAATTCGTAAAATCATTGAAGTCAGTGGAAATAATTTAGAGACCCCCTTTGAAAACTCAACACTCGGCGAGGTACTGCTGACACCCACTCGTATCTACGTCAAATCCCTACTCAAACTTTTAGAACAGGTAGAAGTTCATACTATTTCACATATTACAGGCGGCGGCTTATTGGAAAACCTGCCTCGTGTTCTACCACAAAATTGCTGTGCCGATATCGATACAGATGCCTGGCAACGCCCAGCTATTTTTGATTGGCTACAAGAGCAAGGCCAAGTCACTAACACTGAAATGCATCGCACCTTCAACTGTGGAATAGGTATGGTGATCTGTGTTCCAAAGGAAGATGTTGATAATGCATTAAAAATACTGAACCAACAAGGTGAACAAGCCTCTGTTATTGGAAAAATCATCCCAGCGATGACTGGCCAAGAACGTACTGTCATTAAATGAAACAAGAATATGCGGTGGTAACAAAAAAATTAGCAGTCGTTGTACTGATTTCAGGCGGAGGTAGTAACCTGCAAGCCATTATTGATGCAATGCACCACCATGATTTGCCAATTGAAATCCGCGCTGTAATCAGCAATAAAGGAACCGCTTATGGGCTTGAACGTGCACGTAGAGCCAATATTCCTGCACATACGCTCAACCACACAGACTTTCCCGACAGGATAAGTTACAGCCGTGCATTACAGGAATTGATTGACAATTTTAAACCAGAGCTCGTAGTGCTCGCAGGCTTTATGCGCATTTTACCCGAAGCCTTTGTCGACCATTATATGGGAAGAATGCTCAACATCCATCCATCATTACTGCCTGAATTTAGTGGCCTCCACACTCACCAACGTGCACTGAAAGCCAACGCTTTAGAGCACGGAGCAAGCGTACATTTTGTCACCAATGAACTTGATGGTGGGCCACTAATCATTCAAGCACATGTACCTGTCCACAAAGAAGATACGGTAGAAACTTTAGCTGAACGTGTTTTAGAAAAAGAACACAAGATTTATCCATTAGCGATCAAATGGTTTGCACAAAAACGCCTGGTGATGCAAGGTAATCACGCAAATCTGGATGGAATCCCCCTTGACAAACCGATTAAATATCCAGGCTAACCACGCTCCTCATCAGTGGATTCACCATTACGTAGAAATATCGTAATAAATGAACCCAGCACACCACCCAATAAAAAAGAGACTGTGACGGCTCCCATAATCAAATCCACCATGATAAAACTCTCCTTAATCACATAAAGCAACACCCCTGTTATCGGCTCAATAAAGAGATCTCCCCAAGATTGAGTTCACAAAAAACAGATAAGGAACGTGCACGGAATAACTTCTGCAACTATTGCGTAGAAATTTTGCTTCGGCTCAAACGATCTCAAGAGGCGCATAGCTGGCCTATGTAACGATTGAGATCGTTTGAGCCGGAGTAAAAGGGCAAGCCAGAGTGCAGAAGTTATTT
>WFXF01000064.1 GCA_015490755.1 Gammaproteobacteria bacterium | reverse complement strand
GAATGGAAGTCGTAGCGAGGGAAAGCCATTTTGAGGCAGATTTGGTGTAAATTTGAGGCGAATAGTTGTTCTATTTAACGAAAATTTACACCAAATATGGCCGAAATGGATTTTCCGCAGTAGACTTTTCATTCTCGGACAGGCTCCTAGCAGGTTGGCTATCCTTCGCTCATAGATATTTTGTGCCTTGTAATATTTTTGCTGCACATCCATACATTTTCCCCAACTCACTCAAAAAATAGATCGTTCAGTATAGATCCAAGCTACTTAAATAGAGCATCCCATTTGCTCCTTTCGTAATAGCTCACTAAAATAGCAGCCATATAAAATTCAGGTATGACTATGAGCAATCAATCCCCTCCTCTATTCCATGATGACAACATCGAATCCTTGCCATTAAAGCAATACACAGAGAAAGCCTACCTGGACTACTCCATGTACGTCATTATGGATAGAGCACTGCCGCATATTGGCGATGGTCTGAAACCAGTACAACGACGCATTGTTTATGCAATGTCTGAGCTTGGCTTATCGGCTACGGCAAAGTATAAAAAATCAGCACGTACCATTGGTGATGTTTTAGGCAAGTTTCACCCTCATGGTGATAGTGCGTGTTATGAAGCCATGGTGTTGATGGCTCAGCCATTTTCATATCGCTACCCGCTCGTCGATGGCCAGGGAAACTGGGGCTCGTCGGATGATCCGAAATCTTTTGCGGCCATGCGTTACACCGAGTGTCGATTAGCCCCTTATACTGCCACACTGCTCAGTGAGGTCGCACTGGGTACGGTGGATTGGCAACCTAATTTTGATGGCACACTGGAAGAACCTTTTGTGCTCCCCGCTCGCTTGCCCAATATTTTATTAAACGGCGGCAGTGGTATCGCGGTCGGAATGGCGACCGACATTCCACCTCATAATTTACGTGAAGTCGTACAAGCCTGCATTCATCTGCTTGATCACCCAAAAGCAACCGTTCAGGAACTTTGCCGTTTTATCAAAGGCCCGGATTACCCTACGGAAGCAGAGATCATCACTTCGCCCAATGAAATTGCAGGCATATACGAAACAGGTCACGGCTCCATTCGCATACGCGCCTGTTTTGAAAAAGAAGACGATAATATCATTATCACTGCACTGCCCCACCAGGTTTCCGGTGCAAAAATACTGGAACAGATTGCCGCGCAGATGCAGGCCAAAAAGCTGCCGATGGTTGAAGATCTGCGTGATGAATCTGACCATGAAAATCCGACACGTCTGGTGATCATCCCCCGCTCGAATCGAATCAATAACACGGCATTGATGTCTCACCTATTTGCCACGACAGATCTTGAGCGCACCTACCGCGTCAATATGAATATTATTGGCACAGACCATCGCCCTCGGGTCAAAAGTCTATTAAATATTCTTGATGAATGGCTGACCTATCGTACCGATACGGTTCGCCGTCGCCTGCAATTTCGTTTAGATAAAATTCTAAAACGATTGCATATTCTAGACGGTTTACTGATCGCTTTTCTAAATATTGATGAGGTAATCGCCATCATTCGTGAAGAAGAGAAGCCCAAGCCTGTTTTAATGGCTCGCTTTAATATCAGTGACATACAAGCGGAAGCTATTCTGGAACTTAAGCTGCGTCACCTGGCAAAGCTGGAAGAGATGAAAATTCGTGGTGAGCAAGAAGAGTTGGCCAAAGAGCGTGATTTACTGGAAAAAACACTCGGCTCCAGCCGTCGCCTGAAAACGCTGATTCGCAAAGAACTCAGCGCCGATGCTGAAAAATATGGCGATGCCAGACGTTCCCCTATTATGGTACGTACCGCTGCTCGCGCTATGGATGAAAGCTCGTTAATTTCCAGTGAAGCGGTGACTGTAATACTGTCAGAAAAAGGTTGGGTACGTGCTGCTAAAGGGCATGAAATCGACCCAGCCCAATTAAACTATAAGTCCGGTGACGGTTATCTCACTGCCAAACAAGGGCGCAGCAATCAACAAGCTGTTTTCTTCGACTCAACCGGCCGAAGCTATACACTGCCTACTCATACATTGCCATCAGCTCGAAGTCAGGGCGAACCCCTGACCGGTCGATTCAATCCACCCGCTGAGTCCACCTTCAATACATTAATAATCGGTGACCCCGATGACTATTACCTGCTCGCTTCAGATGCAGGTTATGGTTTTGTCACAAAACTGGGCAATACACACTCCAAAAACAGAGCTGGAAAAGCGATGATCTCGCTACCAAAAGGGGCAAAAATTTTGCCGCCCATTGCAGTAACATCATTAAATAGCGATAAACTGGCGGCCATTACCAATAGCGGAAAACTGCTCATATTTCCTGTTTCAGAGCTGCCTCAGCTGGCCAAAGGTAAAGGCAACAAAATTATATCAATCCCAGCAGCCAAAGCAGCTTCCCGTGAGGAATACATTATTGCAATG
>WFXF01000063.1 GCA_015490755.1 Gammaproteobacteria bacterium | reverse complement strand
TGCCGCTGATTAAATAGCTGATGGTTAACGCCTCGCTTGTATCCCCCGTACGGGTAAATGTGAATGTAGCGCTGTCACCGCTTGCTTCAGCAACGGAGTCGTTTGATGCGGTGATACTGACCACATTTTCAAGGGGGTTGATCTCCTGGCACTCCTCCTCTTTCAACACCTCGTTGTCAGCGCACCTATGATAAACGTAGGTGGCGGTTTTGGATTGCACTTTTTTGCCGTTAAACGTGCCAGATGCGTGGGTAACGAGTGTTGTATCCTCTGAAATCATAAATGGCCCTTCATACTTCACAGAGGGGGCATCATTTAACGTATAGTAAATATCGAAGCCGTCACTTTGTTCTATTGTTATTCCCAGCTCACCTTCAAACGATTGACTGTATGGGGTTGCTACTGGAGCCATGATATCTACAACATCAAATGATTTTTGTTGGGAAACAGATATGCCCCAAGACCAGTTTGATGTGGATACATCTTCGTTGTGTAACACAGCGCGAACCTTTACTGTGCTGTTGCTATCTATAGCAATTAACCCATCATCACTCTTCCAGTACGGAGTGTGATTCTCAATGTTTTGTACAGAGATATCGGATGGAGGGTTGTTGATGTCGCCGACCGAGTAATAATAGTATATGTGTGGTTCGATCTTTTTGTCGGCATCAATGCTGAAGGTGATGTTCTTCTTTGACCGGCCTGCGACATGATCTTCAATAGTGATCTTTGGACTATTCAGCTGTTGTGTTTTCCATTCAATAATATTCAGTGCGCCTGTTTTAAAAAGATCCTTGTACCCTTTTGTATAGAAGTTGATACCAGCAGCCCTGACAAACCACCGTCCTTGCACCAATCCATAAAGAGATGTAGTCAAGCTTGCTGCTGTGCCGCTGCCTTCCTTGATGTTTCCGCTGGTTTCAACTACAAAGTTTGGGTTAATGATACCCTTTATCTCATTGTCAAATTTAACTCCGCTGCGAATAAATACAAAAGTGATTGGAATGTTAACCCTTAAGAATTTCAAACTAGGAAGCATTGTTAATGCAGGCATTATGTAAGCATGGCCTTCCGCTTCAATGGCAACACTAACCCCATCTTCAGTAATATTTTTCGGGGTGTATTTTATGTTGTTACTCTCTTCCTTTGTGTTGTTTACACTGCTGTACTTAAATTTTATTTCACCGCTTCGTTTTAGTTTTGATGATGCAGACAGTGTCCCTTTCATTTTTCCATCAACTCCAAAAATGATATTTGGATCTATAATTACGCTTGTTTTTGCGACTAAGGAGTATGGATGCGCGATTTCTACCTCAAAATCATAAAGCAGGTCGAGTTGTGTTGACCAGCTGCTGCTTACCTCTCCGCTTACAGATACAACTATATTTGATTCAAAGTAAGCACTTTGTGCCAATTCAAATTCAAACAGATCAGCGCTGAGAGGGTTTCGGTCATAGTGTGCTTTGATATATGATCCCAGGCCGATCTCTATGTAGCTACCCTTAGTAGAAAAAGTGACTCCCGAACGCTTATGTTCTGCCTCCATTTTGACTCTGTTTTTTGCATCTGATTGCATTGTCATAGTGCAATCTGCCTCTAAAAATGAGCACGTCAACCCTCGAGGCTGGATAGGTACGTGGTATCCTTCTGGAATATCAATGCGTAGCACAACTTCGTTACTGGTTACGCTGCGACTACCGTTTGGAACTCGTTTGTCGATGATGCTCACCCCAAGAGGGATGTCGTTTAAATGGTCATAACGTCCAAGCCCACCTTTCGCAACGGCGCTGCTTATTGCACGTACTGTATTATTACGAAATTCATCATTTCTAAATGTAACATCAAACGAATCATACACTTCAGAAATATTCTCTGCATTTCTCAGGCCGATTGTGATGTCGTCGGTAGCGGCATCCTGTATGCCGGTGATAATTCCCTTAAAAACACCATCAACAAAGAGTGGTTGATCAACATTGCTTTGGCTAATATTACTGCTGGCGACCAGTGAAATGGAGCTCCCATCAGGCGCTTCACTGATAATTTCAACCCTTGAAACCTCCACCTTGGGGGATGTCGTTGGTGTCACATCGATTAATGCATTGTTCGAGACTGTTTTTACTACGCTGTTCGGTGGATTGTTTAGTAGCGCCTCTTCATCTATATCTTCAAACAGTGCTCCGGGACCATTTGTCTCTTCAGTCGGTTTGTCGGTCGTCGTGGATGGGCTATCAGCACCAGAACCTCCACTACAGCCAACCAATACAAACAGCAACAGAAAAATAGCAATAACTATTTTTTGTATTATGACATTCATCGCCGCACCTCCTCAAAAAGAAACTATGTAACTCAACTTTCGAAATTCGTGAGCTTCGGAGTTGCTCAATTTCAACAGTTTTGTCGATCTGTTGCCTCTTCCGCATAAGGGGCTGTGGCTTCCACAAAAACACCAACAACTCTGACCACCGGCTGTACTCCATAACCAACCCCGTTATAGTCTATTTGATCACGGCTATAGCCATCGGTGACCTCGCAACTATTGAAGTCGCGCCACCATCGGGAAAAAACCCCAATCCAGGCAAGACTCTAAATCTGAGTATAAATTCAGTAGTAAGCAGACCACCCCTCTCTTGCTTCTATTTTACGCTTGCTTAAATACTGTTCGCATGAGCATATATACTCATTTTTAGCTCAAAGGCGATTTCAATAATTCAACAGCAAAGTGAAGTAGAGCATGCCTGCCACGCAAGTTAAGCTTTTCGGTAATATGATTACGGTGATTCTGTACGGTACGAATACTAATACCAAGCTGTTCAGCAATTTCACGGCTGGTTTTGTACTGGCCGACTAATTTGACAATACGCTGCTCAGAGACTGTCAGTAACGAAAATCGTTCATCATGGAAGTTCTGATCACTACGGGGATTATTGGCAATCGAGTGACTGAGATAACGTTGGTCTGTGTAAATAGTAGAAAGGCATTTGAGTAATTCATCTTCTGTATACTCTTTAAGAAGATAGGCACTAGCACCTAGATCAAAAGCACGTTCAATCAGGCGACTGTCATCGTGCATAGTGAGAATAACAAAATAGGGTGAATCAGGCACACTGGAGGCCTGATTGATCACTTCAAACCCATCAACCAATGGCATGGAAAGATCAAGCACCGCGATATGAACCGTTCCTTTATTGATTTCATTGAGTGCTTCACGTCCATCCGCCGCTTCAATGCAGTGATACTCTCCCGTCGCTTCAAGCAAGTCACGCACTCCACGGCGAAACAGAGGGTGGTCATCGGCAATCAATACTTTAATCGTCATTCTATTACTCTGTCAGGAATGGATATAGTCAGTTTTAAACCGTGAGGGATGATATTCTCAAAATTAACACGGCCATCCAATAATTTTGCTCGCTCTGTGATGCTCTCAAGTCCCAGCCCAGTGGTAGTGGTCGCATCATCGCTCAGACCTCGCCCATTATCTTCTACTGTAAATTCAATAGATGATCCATTTTTCCGCAGTGTTAATTCAATCCGGCTCGCTTCGCTATGGCGAACAGCATTACACAATGCTTCTTGGGCTATACGATAGAGGTGTAGAACTGCACCGTCTGGTAATGCTGTATCGGTTTCATCCATTGAAACAATACATTGAATACCGCTTTGCTCCTCTATGCGTTCAGCAATCGCCTCGATAGCAGCCACCAAACCCAGCTTATCAAGCAGATGGGGGTGAAGATGGTGTGAAATAGTACGTATTTCTTCAATCGCATCTCGAGCTACTTCATCAACACTATCAGGCAATATGCACCCTTCTTGCCGATGCAGACGTTTCAGGGCATTGGCAAGAAAAGAGAGATTTTGCCCCACACCATCATGCAGCTCGACTGCAATTCGTTTGCGCTCATTATCCTGTGCTTTGATTAGCTGATGCGAAAATTGCCGCTGAGCTTTTGCATACTCCTCACGCATGGCATTGATTCGATCCGCCAAGGCAAACGATAGCAATATCGAAGAGAGTGCTACTCCGATAATAGAAAGGTGTTCACTCCAGAAAGTGGGCTCCACCCAATTTAATGTACGGGCAACAAGTAAAAATGCACCAGGTAACTGAGGCAAATAGGCCAGCAATGCAAATCGTGCAGGTCGATAACCACTACGCCACGCAATGTAGAGTGACCAGGGAATCAGTATCACGACAAAAATAGCCATCAGAGGTAACAGAGAAAAAACTATCGTCGGCCCAAACAGTGCGGTGATCATTGCCAATAGAAAACAGCACAGACTTAACATGTGAAAAAGATGATCAAGTCTGGGTAAAAATTGCTGAGTCTTCCCAATCAACTGAGTAAATTTGAGACCCGCCCCCATACAGATCCAGAGCGCAATCGTGACCATACGATCAGCAAACACGGGAGAATCAGGCCAGAAATAGAGTGTCGAAAAACCATCAAGAGAGAACTGGAACAATACAAAACTGGTGAGATAGAGTGCAAACCATAGGTAGATAGAGTCACGTACTGTGGGATAAAGAAAGAGATTGTAGAAAATCAATGCTAATAGTACGCCATAAAATACACCATTGATCAGTAACATATCCTGACTGTGAGTAACAAACAGATCATCACGCCATAGCGTCAACGGCACCATGATTGAGGTGCTGCTCTGCACACGTAGCAGTATCTCGGTCACTTCTCCCGATTGTAGCGGCACTTTAAAGACTGGATGGGGGTGACGAACATCCCGACTTGAAAGGGGTTGACTATCGCCCGTTGAAACGTGTCGCCATGGCTCTTTTCCTGTACGACTGTAGAGATCCAGATAATCGAGCTGGGTGTAAGCCAGTTCCAGCAACCAACGTGTACTGCTTTCTTCCTGTAACAGTAAATTCAGACGAAACCAATAAGGATCAGTGCTGCGTGGATAGCTGGCACTCTTCGGTACTTTTTTAAAACGGCTGGTATCCGCAACAATTTCAGCGACTCCCATTTTGCCACGTTCATCGACAAACCACTCAAGGGAGTCCTGCAAATCAATACGCCCCTGCTCAGCATCAAGCTGAAGAACAGCGCTTGCAGCAATTTGACTGCACGCCAAAAAGACGGTTAGAAAAAGGTTAAATAATACTCTTTTTATTGGCACGCAGATCCATTTATCACTATTGGAAATAGATGAACTCAATCTAAACCAAGTGCAGCAATGGGTCAAATAGATAAAATATCCTGCTTAACCTCGAATGCTCTGAGGAAATTTTGTATGATTCACACACTTTTTGGGTTTTGATGGTTAGTTTATGAATAATTCTTACGATGCAGATGCGATTGAAGTTCTTAGTGGCCTTGATCCGGTACGCAAGCGCCCCGGAATGTATACCGATACCACGCGCCCGAATCACCTCGCCCAGGAAATTATTGATAACAGTGTCGATGAAGCCATCGCAGGTTTTGCTAAACGCATTGATGTCAAACTCTACAAAGACCAATCACTGGAAGTAAAAGACGACGGACGCGGTATGCCGGTGGATATTCACCCTGAAGAAGGAATACCCGGGGTTGAAGTAATTCTCAGCAAGCTTCATGCAGGCGGAAAATTTTCCAATAAAAACTATCAATTTTCCGGTGGTCTGCACGGTGTCGGCATCTCTGTGGTAAACGCTCTCTCCAAAAGGCTTGATGTATGGATCAAACGTGGTGGTAAAGAGCATCACATGGCATTTGAAAATGGAGATAAATCATCTGATTTAAAAACTGTTGGAACCGTAGGAAAAAACAACACCGGCACTCGTGTACGTTTTTGGCCTGACAATCAATATTTCGACTCTGCAAAATTTTCTGTGCGTAGTTTGAAACATATCCTGCGAGCCAAAGCAGTACTTTGCCCCGGATTAAAGGTCAATTTTTTCGATGAACAGTCCGGTGAAACTTGTGAATGGCAATATCAGGACGGTCTGCAAGATTATTTACTGGATGCTATGAATGGTATTGAACATCTACCTGCTGAAATCCCTTTTATCGGTGAGATGGAAAGTAAAAATGAAGCCGCTACCTGGGCTGTAGTCTGGTTACCTGAAGGCGGGGTAACCATCACTGAAAGTTATGTCAATCTTATTCCCACCGCACTCGGTGGCACACACGTCAACGGTTTACGTACCGGCCTTACTGAAGCGATCAGAGAGTTTTGTGAATTTAGAAGCTTACTCCCACGCGGTGTAAAAATCACGCCCGAAGATGTCTGGGACAAATGCAGCTATATTCTTTCGATCAAACATTTTGACCCTCAATTCAGCGGCCAAACAAAAGAACGACTCTCATCACGGGAGTGTGCTGCATTTGTCTCCGGTGTAGTTAAGGATACGTTCGCTTTATGGCTGAATCAACATACGGAAATCGGTGAACAAATTGCTCAATTGGCAATCGATAACGCACAAAGCCGATTACGTGCTGGTAAAAAAGTAGTACGTAAAAAAGTCACCAGTGGCCCTGCATTACCGGGAAAACTGGCTGATTGTTCTAGCCAAGAGCCGATGCGCAGCGAACTCTTCTTAGTGGAAGGCGATTCTGCGGGCGGGTCTGCCAAACAGGCAAGAGATCGAGAGTTTCAAGCCATCATGCCACTGCGTGGAAAAATTCTTAATACCTGGGAAGTTGACCCGACTGTGGTGCTCGGCTCCCAAGAAGTCCATGACATATCCGTCGCCATAGGCGTTGAACCCGGCTCTGATAAACTGGATGGTCTGCGCTACGGAAAAATCTGTATTCTCGCCGATGCGGACTCGGATGGCGCTCATATCGCCACCCTGCTCTGCGCCCTATTCTTACGCCATTTTCATTGCCTGATCGAAGCCGGACATATTTTTATTGCGATGCCCCCTCTTTACCGAATTGATATTGGCAAAGAGGTGATGTATGCCCTTGATGACCGTGAAAAAGAGGGTCTTCTTGATCGCATTGCCGCTGAGAAGCGTCGAGGAAAAGTCAATGTACAACGCTTTAAAGGGCTGGGCGAGATGAACCCGTTACAACTACGTGAAACCACACTGGCACCCGACACACGCCGACTGGTTCGTCTCACTATGGCAGACGGTGATGATACCCACACTACGCTGGATATGTTATTAGCCAAAAAACGGTCAGCTGACCGTCGCAACTGGCTAGAAGAAAAAGGTGGCCTGGCAGAAATTTAAAATCTCTTATTTATAAGCCTTGAATAGCTTTCGGCTATTTAGGGTTTTGCCACCCAACTGCACTGAAATCGCAGCTCTCATCAACTGCTTCACCTCTTTAAAAGACTTTGGCCCCACTAAAGTACCTTGCTCAAAATTCAATAGAGTATCACCCTGCAAATAGAGCTTGTTATGTTTACCTGATGGCAGTGAACCTTCATATAAAACCGGCCCTTGACCTAATCTATATTGATACAAACAATCGGGATTAATCGGTAAATTTGATATGACATCATGATCCAGAATCAAGCCATAACCCAACTCTTGTAAAAGATGCTTTTCAAAATATCGTAGAACAGACTCAATAGCAGACCGATTTTTTGCCACCTCTAACTCAACAAGTGCCTGAGAGTAATAACCATAGAGCTTTGGGTGAGGATCAAAACGTGCCAGCAGATAGAGCAGCATTTCGTTTAGATACATACCACTTAACAGTGCCACGCCTTTAAGCTGATGTATGCCACCATTTAACTCGGCATGATGCAGATTCACTAACTCACCACGCCCTCTCCAGGAGAGTAACAGTGGGCTGAAAGGCTGGAGCAACCCCTGAAGTCTTGATTTACTTTTTCTAACACCGCGAGCCACCAGGCAAACACGCCCGTACTCGGCACTGAAAACCTCGATTAATGCACTGGTATTACGGTAAGCCCTGAGATGCAACAGATAAACGGGCTGCAACAGAACATCACTCGCCATACCCTAAACTGCGCAATGCACGCTCATCATCGGCCCAGCCTTCTCTGACCTTCACCCAAAGCTGAAGGAAGACTTTTCTATCAAACAGCGCCTCCATCTCTTTTCGAGCTTGCTGCCCCACCATTTTTAGATCGATACCGCCCTGGCCAATCACAATACGCTTTTGACCTTCACGCTCCACCCAGATCACCGCATGAATATGCTGTACCTTTTTCTGCATTTTGAAACTTTCAATTTCGACGGTGAGTGAATAAGGAATCTCTTGACCCAAACGACGCATCAACTTCTCCCTTACCAGCTCAGCGGCAAGAAAACGCTCACTTCGATCGGTCACCTGGTCTTCCGGAAAAAATGGCTCAGAAAGAGGCAGAGAACCATTAATTTTCTCTTCTAGTGCTTCCGTATTAGTGCCTTTGCGCGCAGAAAGTGGTATCACATCAGCAAAATCCATTTTACTTGAGACGTCTTGAATATATGGCAGAAGCACCTCTTTGGCATTCAGCTTATCAACTTTATTAATTGCCAAAATAACAGGTACTTTGCTATCACGAAGCATCTTTAAAACATACTCATCTTCCTGAGTCCAGCCAAAACACTCCACAATAAACACAACCACATCAACATCAGTGATAACCGCACTGGCTGACCTATTCATATAGCGATTCATCGCTCGCCCTGAGCCTTGATGCAGGCCAGGTGTATCAACATAAACTGTTTGATTTTCCTGTGTCGTTTTTACTCCAAGGATGGTATGTCTTGTTGTTTGAGGTTTATTTGAGGTAATGCTGATTTTTTGGCTTAAAATATGGTTAAGCAGTGTCGACTTACCCACATTGGGGCGACCGATAATTGCAACATAACCACAACGAAAACCTTCGGCACCGGAACGCTCTTTATTGGCCACTTTCGATAATTTCCAGTATTTTTTGAGCAGCATTTTGCTCAGCTTTACGACGACTGAACCCTGCCCCTTGCATATTCAAATCGAACCCATCCACACTACATTCAACACGAAACAGATGGTCATGCGCCTGACCATCTATAGAAATAATAGAGTATTGTGGAAGCTTCATTTTTCTTGACTGCAAATACTCTTGCAGACGAGTTTTAGGGTCTTTTAGATTAACATCAGGTGAAATAGATTCCAGCCGACTTTTATATAATTTTATAATCCACTGACAACAAACCTCATAACCCCCATCCAAATAGATAGCACCCATTACACTTTCCAGTGCACCCGCTAAAATAGAGTCGCGGCGAAATCCGCCACTTTTCAACTCACCTGACCCTAACAGCAGGTGATCACCTAACTGTAAATCTCTCGCCAATTCAGCCAATGTCTCACCTTTGACCAGGCTTGAACGTAAACGGCTCAATATCCCTTCAGAGGCTTTCGGGAAACGATGATAAAGTTCCGCAGCGATCGCGTACCCCAAAATCGCATCACCTAAAAATTCAAGGCGTTCGTTATTGCGACTGCCCGCACTACGGTGTGTAAGCGCGCATGTCAATAGCTCAGGGTTGCCAAACTGATATTCCAGCTTTCTTAGCAACCTTTCGCGTTGATCAGTCAATTACTGGGCACCTCAACACTTTTGGCAAAAGTGGCGATCAAATCAAAATTGGCGACCATAGGTACCCGAGCTTCATAGTCTACGGAAATAGTGATCAAGCCCTTTTTCTTGGAAATGGTAATATGTTCATCGTTAACACGTTCAACATTATTAATATCTCGCATTCGACGTAGTAAATTTTTCTTAATCTCTTTTAGCGACTTTTTAGATGTTTCCGGCTCTTCAGCAAGACTCTCCAGCGATGAAACCACCTGAAAATACTCCATATATAGTGGTACAACCCGTAACGCAATCAACACCACGCAACCAATAAAAATCAACGTAAATAACAGACTGGTCAATCCTTCTCCAGATTGTCTGGTTTTAAACTTATTCATCATTCCCTATTTACTCAATACTTTTGCCAATACGATCAAAAACAACACCATCACCGGTTGAATTCCAACTCATCCAGATCATGAATGCCTTCCCCACCAGATTATCTTCGGGTACAAAGCCCCACACACGACTGTCATTACTATTATCCCGATTATCACCCATTGCAAAATAGTGCCCCTCAGGTACTCGAACCTCACCTTGAAACAAAGAGGGTGCATTGGAGCGAACCAAAATATCATGATTCACGCCATCTAGCTGCTCAACATACTGGTCAGCACCAGTCATGGAAGTTCCTGCACCCGTTCCCATAAAAACACCCAAAGGTTTTTGTTGCATGGGTTTTCCATTCACATAGAGTGTTTTTCCATAATAACCAATCAGATCACCAGGCAAACCCACAACACGCTTAATGTAATCAATTGACGGATCTTGAGGGTAACGAAAAACAAAGACATCACCCCTCTCTGGAGACCCTATATCAATCACTTTATTGTTAAACAAGGGCAAACGAATACCATAAGAAAATTTATTTACTAAAATAAAATCGCCAGAATAAAGCGTTGGCATCATTGAGCCTGATGGAATTCTAAAAGGTTCAACGAGAAAGGATCGAAGTATCAATACAATAAGAATGACAGGAAAAAAAGTACGCGCATACTCTACGAGAACAGGCTCTTTAGGAGCCACATTGACAATTGAAGAAGCAGCTCCATTTTCTACTGCCACCTCTGCTGATGCCCGTCGGCGCGGTGCCCAAAACATAGCATCAAGTGCCCAGATAGCACCAGATATCACTAGTATAATTAACATAATTGCCTGAAAATCAAAATTCATCTATCTCTTTCCTGTATTCAACACTGCAAGAAAAGCCTCTTGTGGAATCTCGACGGATCCCACCTGCTTCATCCGTTTTTTACCTGCTTTCTGTTTTTCCAGTAACTTACGTTTACGTGAAGCATCTCCACCATAGCACTTTGCCGTCACATTTTTACGCAACGCCTTAATCGTTTGACGGGCTATAATATGCCCACCAATCGCGGCCTGAATCGCAACATCGTACATCTGGCGAGGAATCAACCCTTTCAATTTTTCAGTAATTTCCCGACCTCTGGTTTGCGCTTGCTCATGATGAGTAATAATTGCCAAAGCATCAACACGTTCACCATTAACCATAAGATCCACTTTAGTCAGCCTTTCAGTTTGAAACCGTATAAAATTATAGTCCAGTGAAGCGTAACCCCGGCTGACCGATTTGAGACGATCAAAAAAATCCAGCACCACCTCACTCATCGGCAACTCGTAAACCACCTCAACCTGACTTCCATGATAAGAGATTTTTTTCTGTATACCACGCTTCTCTTCACACAACATGATGACTGAACCCAAATGTTCTTGGGGAACCAGGATATTAGCCTGAATAATAGGCTCCCGTATCTCCTCAATAGAGCCTGGCTCAGGTAAATCGGCAGGGTTATCGACATAAAGCGTTTCACCCGCACGATTGATCACTTCATACACGACTGTAGGAGCCGTTGTAATCAGGTCGAGATTGTATTCACGCTCCAGACGCTCTTGTACAATCTCCATATGCAACATACCCAAAAAACCACAGCGAAAACCAAATCCGAGCGCTTGTGAAGTTTCTGGTTCGAAAAAAAGCGAGGCATCATTTAATTTGAGCTTTGCCAACGCTTCGCGCAAATCTTTATATTGATCAGAACTGACAGGAAAAAGACCCGCATATACTTGAGGTTTGGCATGTTTAAAACCTGACAGTGCCTCTTCAGCAGGCTCCTTTACCAGAGTAATTGTATCACCGACAGGAGCACCATCAATATCTTTGATACCCGCAATAACAAAACCCACTTCACCTGTTTTTAACTCTGCATGATCTACAGGCTTAGGTGTAAACTTGCCAACATTATCAACCTGGTGGGATTGACCTGTTGACATCATCTGAATTTTATCCTTGGTCTTGAGTTGCCCTTGCATAATTCGAACCAGTGATACCACACCCAGATAGTTATCAAACCAGGAATCAATAATAAGTGCTTTTAAAGGCCCATCAGAACTACCTTGTGGTGCTGGAACACCTGTAACAATTGCCTCCAGCACATCCTGAACACCAACGCCGGTTTTAGCACTGACATTAACAGCCCCTTCACCTTCAACACCGATAATATCTTCAATCTCCTGAATTACTCGATCGGGATCAGCAGTCGGCAGATCAACCTTATTTAAAACAGGAATTACTTCGAGCCCCTGCTCCAGTGCTGTATAGCAGTTGGCAACCGTTTGTGCTTCAACGCCTTGGGCAGCATCCACGACTAACAGTGCACCCTCACAAGCAGCCAACGAACGTGAAACTTCGTAAGAAAAATCAACATGCCCCGGTGTGTCAATAAAGTTTAAATGATAAGTTTCACCATTCCTGGCTTTATAATTCAGCGATACACACTGCGACTTTATAGTAATGCCACGTTCACGCTCCAGATCCATTGAATCAAGCACTTGAGCAGACATCTCCCGGTCACTCAAGCCGCCACACAGTTGAATAAAACGATCAGCCAAAGTGGATTTACCATGATCGATATGGGCAATAATAGAAAAGTTTCGAATATTCTTCATTAAGTGAAATAGTTCAGTATATGGTAAGTAATTTACAGTTATGCAGAGTTTAACTGATTCACAAAACAAAAGCGCCCTGCATTAAACAGAGCGCTACTAGGAGCCTGTCCGAGAATGAAAAGTCTACTGCGGAAAATCCATTTCGGCCATATTTGGTGTAAATTTTCGTTAAATAGAACAACTATTCGCCTCAAATTTACACCAAATCTGCCTCAAAATGGCTTTCCCTCGCTACGACTTCCATTC
>WFXF01000062.1 GCA_015490755.1 Gammaproteobacteria bacterium | reverse complement strand
GAATGGAAGTCGTAGCGAGGGAAAGCCGTTTTGAGGCAGATTTGGTGTAAATTTGAGGCGAATAGTTGTTCTATTTAACGAAAATTTACACCAAATATGGCCGAAATGGATTTTCCGCAGTAGACTTTTCATTCTCGGACAGGCTCCTAGTAGATCAGGAGTTGGGATTATGGGGTGTATGGAGGCTCAACCCTTTTAAAATTTGGAGTAATTATGTCAGACGTAACAATGCGTTCTATGCTGGAGTGTGGAGTACACTTTGGCCATCAAACCCGTTTCTGGAACCCGAAAATGGCACCTTATATTTTTGGTGAGCGTTCCAAGATTCACATTATCAATCTTGAAAAAACACTGCCACTCTATAAAGATGCTGCTAATTTTCTTGGAAAAATTGCAGCAAAAGGTGGAAAAGTTCTATTTGTTGGTACAAAACGTGCAGCTCAAATTTCTATTAAAGAAGAAGCGATGCGTTGTGGTATGCCTTATGTAAACCATCGTTGGTTGGGTGGAATGCTGACTAACTTTCGTACAGTCAAACAATCAATTAAACGTTTGAAAGAGCTGGAAGCTATGAATGCTGAAGGTAATATGGAGGCGGTAAATAAAAAAGAACGCCTTAAAATGTCTCGTGAGATGGAAAAGTTAGAGCGTAGCCTGGGCGGTATCAAGAATATGAACGCAATGCCTGATGCACTGTTCGTTATTGATGTTGGTTATGAAAATATTGCAATCAGCGAAGCAAACAAACTTGGTATTCCTGTTGTAGCTGTTGTTGATACCAATAGTGCGCCTGAGGGTGTTGACTATATTATTCCTGGCAATGATGATGCGATTCGCGCTATCCAGCTTTATGTAGGTGGTATGTCTGATGCGATACTGGATGGAAAAAACTCTTCATCAAATGGTGCGAGCCTGGGTGATGAGTATGTTGAAGTTGATACATCAAAGAAAGATTCTAAAGAAGAAGCTGAAAATTAATTTTACAGAACCATATAAATACAAATTAATGTATTTATATTAAAAAGAAAAAGCCTCCAGGCACGATGATGTTTGGAGGCTTTTGTAAATTTGAACTGATATTTAAGGTGACATAAAAATGGCTATTACTGCTGCGCTGGTAAAAGAGCTGCGTGAAAGAACAGGCTCAGGTATGATGGAGTGCAAGAAGACACTCGTCGAAACTAATGGTGATATTGAAGCAGCAATCGAGTTGATGCGTAAGGCGGGCATGGCTAAAGCGGATAAAAAAGCAAGCCGTATTGCCGCTGAAGGTTGTATTGTCGTGAAATCAACAGATGACGCTAAAAAGTCTGTGATTATTGAAGTAAATTGTGAAACCGATTTTGTTACAAAATCTGAAGATTTTGTTAATTTTACGACGGAGCTTGCTGAGCAGGCTTTAATTAATACTCCAGCTGACCTGGAGGCATTGTTGGTGATGCCTTTAGGCGACGTAACGGTTGATAAAGCACGCCAGGCTCTCATTGCCAAAATTGGTGAAAATGTTAATGTACGTCGTTATGAAATTGTATCTTCCGAGAGTGGTGTGGTAGGGCAATATTTGCATGGTGAGCGTATTGGTGTTCTGGTGAAGCTGGAAAATGGCGGTGATGCGGTGTTGGCAAAAGATATTGCTATGCATATTGCTGCAACCAACCCTGCGGCTATTTCGGCAGAAGATGTGCCTGCTGAAATGATCGAAAAAGAGAAAGAGATTTTCTCTGCACAAGCAGCTGAAAGCGGCAAGCCTGCCGAAATTATTGAAAAAATGATTTCGGGTCGCATTCGTAAATATTTGGCTGAAATTACTTTGTTAGGCCAGGCGTTTGTGAAAAACCCGGATCAAACAGTTGAAAAGCTATTGAAAGAGTCAAATGCAAATGTAGCTTCTTTTATTCGATTTGAAGTAGGCGAAGGGATTGAGAAAAAAGAAGATAACTTCGCAGAAGAAGTTATGGCTCAGGCAAAAGGAGCTTAATTTAATGTCTGGCTCTCATCCTAAACGTATCTTGCTCAAGCTCAGCGGTGAAGCGCTCATGGGTAATGAAGGGTATGGTATTGACCCTGATGTTATTCAGCGTATTTGTATGGAAATTTTTGAGATCAATCAAAAAGGTATTGAAGTTTCTATTGTTGTTGGTGGCGGTAATATTTTTCGAGGTGCTGGTTTGGCTTCGGGTGGTCTTGATCGAGTTTCTGCTGATCACATGGGTATGCTTGCAACCGTTATGAATGCTTTGGCATTGCAAGATGCGTTAGAGGATCTGGGAGCCAAGGTTCGAGTGATGTCTGCACTCAAAATTAACGAAGTATGCGAAGACTATATTCAGCGCCGCGCTATAAGGCATCTTGAAAAAGGTCGGATTGTAATATTTGCAGCTGGTACGGGAAATCCTTTTTTTACAACTGACTCTGCCGCCAGTTTGCGTGGCATTGAAATTGGGGCGGAAATTGTGCTGAAAGCTACTAAAGTGGATGGAGTCTATTCAGCTGACCCTGTAAAGAATAAAGATGCTCTGTTTTACCCGCGCTTAACCTATGATGAAGTGATTGAAGGTAAATTGAGTGTGATGGATACGACTGCTGTTGTGTTGTGTCGTGATCATAATATGCCATTGCGCATTTTTAACTTAAATACTCCCGGCGCATTAATGCGTGCTGTCACTGGTCGTGACGAGGGGACTTTGGTGGAATAACAAGGGGATAGCGTAGTGATTAATGAGATTAAAAGCGATGCAACAACCCGTATGAGTAAAACGATAGATGCACTGAAAGATAATATGTCTAAAATTAGAACAGGGCGTGCTCATACCAGTTTGCTGGATCAAATTACTGTTTCGTACTATGGTAATGAAGTGCCATTGAGTCAGGCTGCAACAGTTTCAGTATTAGATGCACGTACTTTGGCCGTTACTCCTTGGGAAAAAGCCATGGTTTCTCCTATTGAAAAGGCTATTATGGATTCAGGGCTAGGCTTAAATCCTGCTTCAACAGGAAACTTAATTCGCATTCCCTTGCCACCATTAACTGAAGAGCGTCGCAAAGATTTGATTAAAGTTGTACGCAGTGAGGCTGAAGCAATGCGTGTAGCTGTACGTAATATTCGCCGTGATGTGATTTCTGATGTTCGTGATCTTGAGAAAGAGAAAGAAATTTCTCAAGATGAAGAGCGTAAAGCCCAGGATGATATTCAAAAGCTGACAGACAAGTTTATTGCAGAGATAGATAGTATACTTAGCGTTAAAGAAAAAGAGCTGATGGAAATCTGACTTTTTATGCATAGATTTTAGGTATGACTGCTCAAAAAAATATACCCCGTCACGTTGCAATCATTATGGATGGCAATGGGAGGTGGGCAAAAAAACGTTTGATGCCCCGGATTGCGGGTCATAGCGCCGGTGCTGAAACGGTACGGAAGGTTATTCAATCGTGTATTGATAAAAAAATTGAAGTGCTTACTCTTTTTGCTTTCAGTAGCGAAAATTGGAAACGACCTGAAAAAGAAGTGAGCCGTTTAATGGATCTGTTTTCGATTGTATTGACACGAGACTCCAAAAAACTCGATAAACAGAATGCCCGCCTTAAAGTGATTGGAGATCGATCTGCATTCTCGCTAAAGCTCCAGGATAAGATAGCAGCAGCAGAAAACCTTACAAAAAATAATAGTGGTTTAACTGTTGTTGTCGCCGCTAATTATGGAGGTCGCTGGGATATTTTGAATGCTGCTCGTCAGTTAGCGCGGCGCGCGGCATCGGGTGAAATAGATTCTTCTGATATTGAATATGAGATGCTCGAATCCGGGCTTACACTTCATGAATATCCTGACCCTGACCTGTTTATTCGTACAGGGGGGGAAAAACGAATCAGCAACTTTTTGTTATGGCAGCTTGCATATACCGAACTCTATTTTACTGAAACTTTGTGGCCAGAATTTAAAGAGGCTGAATTTAATGAAGCATTAGACTACTTTGCAGGTCGGCAACGCCGTTTTGGACGTACCAGTGAGCAGGTGGAGCAAGACCAATAATGTTAAAACAGCGCCTTTTGACGGCTGCAATTTTAATCCCTCTCGTTATTTTCGGAATTTTTTCTCTACCGACTCTATATCTCTCTATTATTTTGGCGCTCATTGTTGCAATCGGTGCCTGGGAGTGGGCGGCACTTATTAATTTGAAAAAAACAAAACAGCGAGTCGCTTACGTTGGAGTTGTAATTGCAAGCCTTGCGGGCGCTGCCTGTATAGCACGATACCCTGCGGGACTGATATTGATTCTTTGGGTTACGCTTTTTTGGTGGATAATCGCGCTGGTTTGGATATTTCGATTTCGTGAGAAAGAACAGCAAACAGCGAGTTTATGGAAGAGTGCTCTTGTTGGAGTTTTAGTTTTAGTTCCGTGCTGGCTTGCCCTGACCGTGATTCATAAAAGTGAACAGGGTGCAGAGTACCTTCTTTTTGTGATGGCTCTCATCTGGATTGCTGATTCAGGTGCCTATTTTTCTGGGCGACGCTGGGGCAAAAGCAAACTTGCTCCTCATGTCAGTCCAGGAAAAAGTTGGGAGGGTGTTGCTGGTGGTTTGGTACTTGTTGCAATAACAGCATTGATTTCAGGAAGTTTACTGTTTGAGTATGAATCGACAAGATTGCTGTTGTTTACTTTGCTATGTGTCACTGTCGTATTGTTCTCTGTTGAAGGTGACTTGCTAGAAAGCATGTTTAAGCGGCGAGCGGGTGTAAAAGACAGCGGAACAATATTACCAGGGCATGGTGGTGCACTTGACAGAATTGATAGTTTAACAGCTGCCGCACCTCTATTTTTGCTTGGATTGCTTGCTGGAGATTTTATTTCATGATTGGTGTAACAGTGCTGGGAGCAACGGGCTCCATTGGTAGCAGTACACTGGATGTTTTGGCACGGCACAAAGATAAATATCATGTGGTTGCGCTGACTGCACATCGTAATGTTAAAAATATGCTGAAACTGTGTGCTGATTTTAAGCCAGAGTATGCTGTTATGGCATTATCTGATGAAGCAGAAAAGTTGGCAGTAGGGTTGAAAGAGTGCGGTGGTGATACAAAAGTACTCGCAGGGGTTGAAGGTTTAGAGTATGTATCTTCATTAGATCAAACAGATTGTGTTGTTGCTGGAATTGTAGGAGCTGCAGGTTTGTTGCCCGCATTGGCAGCGGCAAGATCGGGTAAGCGTATTTTGTTGGCAAATAAGGAGGCTCTGGTCATGTCGGGTCACCTTTTTATGGATGAGGTAAAAAAATATAATGCTGAATTATTACCCATTGATAGTGAGCATAATGCAATTTTTCAGTGTTTGCCTTCTGATTTTAGTGACGGATTAACTGCAAACGGTGTACGCCGTATTTTGTTGACAGCATCGGGTGGGCCATTTCGAAAAACTTCACTTGAAGCACTAAAAAATGTCACACCTGAACAGGCATGCACCCATCCAAACTGGGAAATGGGGCGCAAAATTTCGGTCGACTCAGCTACAATGATGAATAAAGGTCTGGAGGTAATTGAGGCGTGCTGGTTGTTTGATGCAGCTCCTGAGCAAATTCAGGTCGTTGTCCACCCTCAAAGTGTGATTCACTCAATGGTTGAGTATCTGGATGGTTCAGTATTAGCGCAATTGGGAAGTCCTGATATGCGAACCCCGATTGCTCACGCACTATCATGGCCTGAACGTATTGATGCGGGTGTTCAAAAGCTCAATCTTTTTGATATTGCAACTCTGGAATTTGAAAAACCTGATTTTTCACGCTTTCCTTGTCTGCAGCTCGCATTTGATGCTGTGAAGTTCGGAGGTACCGCCAGCACTATTTTAAATGCAGCGAATGAAGTTGCTGTGCAAGCTTTTTTGGATAAACAGCTCTCATTTGTTGGTATTGCAAAAGTGAACCAAATAGTGCTCGATGAACTCTCTTATCATGATGCTTTAACTCTGGATGTGATTTTGTCAGATGATAAAATGGCTCGAGAATTGGCAGATGATGTTATAAAAAGAGTGTCTCACTAACTATATTCAAGATATATAATGGCTGTTATCTCTTCTGCTTTTTATTTTATTGTTGCATTGGCAATATTAATTACCGTTCATGAATTTGGGCACTTTTGGGTTGCACGCAAGTTGGGCGTTAAAGTATTGCGGTTTTCTATTGGCTTTGGCAAGTCACTTTACTCATGGCAGCGCGGCGGTGTTGAATATGTAATTGCAGCAATTCCATTGGGTGGTTACGTTAAAATGCTGGATGAACGGGAAGGGGAGGTGGCTCAAGGTGAGCAGCACATGGCCTTTAACCGTCAACCTCTAGGCAGTCGCTTTGCTATTGTATTTGCCGGCCCGCTTTTTAACTTTATTTTTGCAATTTTACTTTATTGGCTCATATTTATTATAGGCATTCCAGGGATTAAACCTGTTGTTGGAGAGGTTGAGGCTGCATCGAGTGCGCAGCTTGCTGGTTTTCAATCAGGGGATGAAATAGTTGCTGTTGATGCGGAGCAAACGACGACATGGGAAGCTGTTATGATGGCGTTGCTAGAGCACTCTATGGATGCAGAGACTATAAAGGTCAGAGTTTCTGATGCGGATCAGCGCTCTATTGAACGTTTGCTTGATATGAAGGCGGTTTCTATTGATGAATTGAGTAAGGATAATATATTGTCCCAGCTTGGGCTGATACCTTATCGCCCTAAAATACCTGCCATATTGGGTGAGCTTGAAAGTGGTGGAGCAGCAGAAATGGCTGGATTTTTATCAGGAGATAAAATAATTACGGCAAATGGTAAGCCTGTTGATGACTGGAGTGCGTGGGTTACATTGGTTCAGACACATCCTGAGAAAAATATTATTGTAGAGTTTGAGCGAAATGGAGCTCTCTTAATAAAAACTATCCGCCCAAAAACTGTTGATGGTGGAATTGGCCGTATTGGGGCAGGGGTGCAAGTTCCTGAAGGGTTGCTCTCTGAAATGGAGCGTGTTGTTAGTTATAATCCTCTGGAGGCATTATGGAAAGCAACCATAAAAACCTGGGATATGACTGCACTTACATTCCAAATGTTAGGTAAAATGGTCGTGGGAGAAGTCTCTCTGGACAATATCAGTGGCCCGATCAGTATTGCACAATATGCCGGTTATAGTGCAAATGTAGGTTTAATCTCATTTTTGAAGTTTCTTGCTCTTATCAGTATTAGTTTGGCAGTATTAAATTTATTGCCCATTCCTATACTTGATGGAGGGCATCTGTTCTTTTATATTATCGAATTTTTTAAAGGCGCGCCGCTTTCTGATGAGGCTCAATTGCTGGGACAAAAATTGGGTATAGTTTTATTGATTAGCTTGATGTTTCTTGCTTTTTATAACGATATTGATCGTCTGTTAGGCTAATTAAATATGCAACGATTATTGCTTTTTGTTTTATCTGGATTTCTATTAAGCCCATCGGTATGGGCATTTTCCTCTTTTAAGGTTAAAGATATACGCACAGAAGGGTTGCAGCGAATTTCGGAAGGTTCAGTTTATAACTACTTGCCTGTAAATATAGGTGATACACTTGATGAAGCAGGGTCTGTGAGTGCGATTCAATCGCTTTTCAAGACAGGTTTTTTTCATGATATTACTTTGAAAAAATCTGGCGATACACTGATTATCTCTGTTGTAGAACGCCCTTCAATTTCAGATATTGAGATTGAAGGTAATGACGATATCAGTACTGAACAACTCACTGATGCTTTAAAACATATTGGCCTGGAAAAAGGTCGAATATTCAATAATGCATTGCTTGAAAAGATTAAACTGGAGTTACAACGTCAATATTTTAGCCAAGGCAAATACGGAGTCAGGATTAAATCTTCAATCGAAGAGCTTGAACGTAGCCGGGTAAATATTAATATAGAAATAAATGAAGGTGAAGTTGCTAAAATTAAACGCATTACCATTGTAGGTAATGAAGTTTTTGATGATGAAACGCTGACTGACCAATTTAATTTATCACCGCCAACATTTTTCTCCTTTTTTAGTAATAGTGACAGTTATGCACAACAAAAATTAAGAGCCGATTTAGAAACTTTACGCTCTTATTATCTGGATAGGGGTTATATAAACTTTAATATCGACTCTTCGCAAGTTTCAATTACACCTGAAAAAGAAGATATTTTCATTAGTATCAATATCAGTGAAGGTGATAAATATACAGTTGGAAAAGTAAATTTTTCTGGCGATTTAATCGTGCCTGAAGATGAACTTAAAGAACTTGTTTTAATATCACCGGGTGACACATTCTCTCGTCAAATGATCACCGAGAGTAGTGCCAGGTTAAGTGAGCACCTGGGGGAATCGGGTTATGCATTTGCTAACATCAATCCAATTCCTGAAGTTGATGAAACCAACAAGAGTGTGGATCTTACCTTTTTTATTGATCCAGGAAAGCGTGTCTATGTAAGAAAAATCAATATTACTGGAAATCAAAAAACCAATGATGAGGTGTTGCGACGTGAAATGCGACAGATGGAAGGCGGATGGCTTTCAACTCAAAAAGTAAATCGCTCCCGTATACGTTTACAACGATTAGGCTTTTTTGATGATGTTAGTGTAGAGACACCTTCTGTTGCCGGTGCTGCTGATCAGGTAGATCTTAATTTCAATGTGACAGAGCGGCGATCTGGAAATTTTATAGCAGGTATCTCATATTCGGGTGACTCAGGTATTTTATTGAATGCCAGTATTAGTGAAAATAACTTTCTGGGAACAGGTAAACGAGTTAGCACCAATATTGATAAAAGCGCAGCAAGAACCATTTATAGTTTTGGCTATACTGACCCCTACTACACACTGGATGGTGTAAGTAGGGGGGTTAGAATGTTTTCACGGAAAACTGATGTGGGCCAGGTAAATATAGCGGGCTATACCTCGAATAGTTATGGGGGTAGTGTGAGTTATGGGTTTCCTCTGAATGAATATGATACGGCGCGCGTGGAATTGGGTGTAGAACGTACAAATGTACTTACTGATGAAAATGCAGCTCAGTCATATCGCGACTTTCTGGATGCAAACGGTGATGAGTTTGATATCTTCCGGTTATCGACCAGCTGGAGTCATGATACGCGTAACCGGGCAATATTTGCCGATGAAGGTGGTTTGTTACGTTTATCCGCTGAAGCTGCATTACCTGGCAGTGGGTTAAGTTTTTATAAGCTGTCAGCACGTCAATCACAATATTTACCCTTAACCGAATCATTAACGTTATTTGTTAAGGGTGAAGTGGGGTATGGTGATCGCTATGGTGATACGACTGCACTGCCATTTTTTGAGAACTATTATGCGGGTGGTGGTTTTTCAATTCGTGGTTTTAAAGCCAATACATTAGGCCCGCGTGATAATGAAAAAGATAGAGCGTTAGGCGGAGCCTTCAAAGCTGTAGGTAACATTGAGTTAATTTTTCCTCCTCCTTTTGTAGAAGAAAAAAGTAAGTCAGTTCGTTTTAGTGCTTTTTTTGATATTGGTAATGTATTTCCACACTATAATGATTTTGATGTGGATGAAATGCGCCATTCGGCAGGAATATCCATGATATGGTATACCCCGATGGCTCCATTGACATTCAGTTGGGCAAAACCTTTAAATGATAAACCCGGTGATAAAATTGAAAGATTTCAATTTTCGTTTGGTACTTTTTTCTAATTTAGATAACTTTGGTTAAAGTGTGGAGAATTCCTGTGAAAAATATGAACAATAAAATAATGGCGACATTGTTTGTTATATTGATGTTGCTACCTCTGGGGGGAGTGGCGGCAGATATTAAAATCGGGTTTGTAAATTCATTAAAAATTCTTGATGAAGCTCCTCAAACGAAAGCTGCAATGGAAGCATGGCAGCGTGAGTTTTCTCCCAAAAAAGATAAATTAATTGCAGAGCAGGCCAAGCTAAAAAAACTTGAAGAGAAGCTTATTCGTGATGGTGCGTTGATGTCTTCGAGTGAGCGTAAAAATCTGGAACGTGATGTGATGAATCAACAACGTGATCTTCGTAGAAATGAAGAAGAATATAATGAGGATTTGAATATTCGTCGTAATGAAGTATTGCAAGAAGTGCAGGCTAAAGTTATGAGTGTCATTAATAGTATGGCAAAGGAAGAGGGTTATGATTTGATATTTTCAGAGAGTGGTGTTGTCTATTTTAATGAAGGTATCGATATAAGTGATAAGGTGTTGAATCGTTTAAAAAAGTAGTAACTTCGATGGTAGGGAGTCAATCATGACAAAAAAAAGGAAACTGTCTACTTTAAGTTTAAGCATGATTGCAAGTAGTATTGGCGCTGAGCTGAAAGGCAATGGAGATCGTCTGATTTCCAATGTTGCAACATTGGCGGCTGCTTCGGAGGGGGATATTACCTTTCTTGCCAATGCTCGTTACCGTAAGTTTTTAAAGTCAACACAAGCTTCCGCTGTTATTGTTTCACCTGAGGATTGCCAACATTGCCCTGTCGATTGTTTAATCGTTGATGATCCCTATTTAGGATATGCACGCGCAGCAGCACTACTTTTCCCTAGAGCTGATTTTTCAGCTGGTATTCACCCAAGTGCCGTTGTTAGCTCTGATGCATCTATAGATGAAAGTGCTTGTATTGGTGCTCAGTGTGTTATTGATTCAGATGTTGTTGTTGGAGCTAATAGTATAATTGGTTCAGGGTGCGTACTTGAAGAAGGGGTTATAATTGGGGAAAATTGTCACTTGGTTGGCAACGTGACAATCTGTCATCAATCGCATCTCAAAAATCGTATATTGATCCATCCTGGCGTTGTTATTGGGGCAGATGGTTTTGGGATTGCAAAGGAGCAAAATAGCTGGATTAAAGTTCCTCAGCTGGGTACGGTTCGCATTGCGGATGATGTTGAAATCGGTGCAAATACGACCATTGACCGTGGTACGCTGGAAGATACTATTCTTGAAGAAGGTGTCAAGCTGGATAATCAGATTCAAATTGCGCACAATGTTTTTATTGGAGCACATACAGCCATTGCAGCGTGTACAGGAGTTGCAGGAAGTGCCCGTATTGGTAAACAATGCGCTATTGGTGGCGGGGTCGGTATTCTTGGGCATCTGGAGATCGTCGATCAGGTTCATGTGACTGCGATGTCTCTGGTGACCAAGTCCATTTTAAAAGCAGGGGTTTATTCATCGGGAACACCGCTTGATGAAAGTCAGTCATGGCGGAAAAATTATGTAAGAATGAAGCAACTTGATGACATGGCTCGTCGTATTGCCAGGCTGGAAAAGGCTTTACGCGCGCAATAAAATGGGTCTGTTTTTGCTATAATCAAATAATTATAAATTTAGAGGTCGTCACTTGAGTACTTTGGATATCTACGAAATATTGCAACATCTGCCGCACCGGTATCCTTTTTTATTGGTTGATAAGGTGCTTGAGTGCAAAGAAGGTAAATATCTGACTGCGATTAAAAATGTATCGTATAATGAACCTTATTTCCAGGGGCACTTTCCACACCGTCCTGTGATGCCGGGTGTGCTCGTGCTTGAAGCGCTTGCACAAGCAACAGGTATTCTTGCATTTCGCACAACGAATTCACGTCCTACAGAGAAATCGCTTTATTATTTTGTTGGTATTGATAAAGCTCGCTTTAAACAGCCTGTCAAGCCAGGAGATCAAATGCACCTTGAGGTTAAAGTATTACGTACCGTACGGGGAGTCTGGAAGTTCAGTGGTGAAGCAAGTGTTGATGGTAAGCTGGTTTGTAGTGCTACATTAATGTGTGCAGATAGAGAAGTCTGATTTTGATTGATTCACGAGCAATTATTGATTCAGGTGCTAAAATAGCAGAAGGTGTTACGATTGAACCTTTTGCAGTAATTGGAGCAAATGTTGAGATTGGAGAGGGTAGCTGTGTATGTTCTCATGCAGTAGTTAAAGGTCCGACTCGCATTGGAAAAAACAATAAAATTTACTCTTTTTCAGCGGTAGGTGAAGCCCCTCAAGATAAAAAGTATGCCGGTGAGGATACTTGGCTGGAAATTGGTGATGGTAATGTGATTCGTGAGTTTTGTACCATTAACCGTGGAACAGTTCAGTGTGGTGGTGTAACACGTATTGGCAATAATAACTGGATTATGGCTTATGTACACATCGCTCATGATTGTATTGTGGGTAACAACACTGTTCTGGCGAATAACGCAACGTTAGCAGGGCATGTATCCATTGGTGATTATGTAATATTGGGCGGTGCCACTCTGATTCATCAATTTTGTTCTGTTGGAGCCTACGCATTTACTGCAATGGGAAGTGTTGTGCCTAAAGATATTCCTCCCTATTTAATGGTTTCAGGCCATATGGCCAAATCACATGGCCTTAATACTGAAGGACTTAAAAGAAATGGATTTACTCCTGAAGAAACTAAATTATTGCGCTCGGCGTATAAAACATTATTTAGATCGGGTTTGACAAAAAAAGAGGCCATTGCACAGCTTGAACCTGCGGCAGAAAATAGTAAACCATTAAAAGTACTAGTTGATTTTATCAAGCAGGCAAAACGCGGAGTGATTCGATAATTTGACGTTGCGTATCGGAATCATTGTTGGTGAAGCATCAGGTGACCTGTTAGGTGCGGGTTTAATTCAAGCATTAAAACTGCGTTTATCTGATGTTGAATTTGAAGGGATCGCAGGGCCATTAATGGTCAAGCAAGGCTGTAAAGCTCTTTACCCTTCAGAAAAACTGGCTGTCATGGGTTTGATTGGCCTCAAACAATATTTAGAACTTCGTGCTATTCGTTCAGAGCTTATTCGGCATTTTATAGAAAATCCACCCGACCTTTTTATTGGTATAGATGCACCTGACTTTAATTTAGGGCTTGAACTGAAACTCAAGCAAGCTGGAATCTCAACCATTCATTATGTCAGTCCCTCGGTATGGGCATGGCGGCAATATAGGTTGAAAAAAATTGCAAGAGCAGTGGATATGATGCTTACGTTGTTTCCTTTTGAAGCTGATTATTACCACAAACACAATGTGCCAGTGCGGTTTGTAGGGCATCCATTGGCTGAAATGATCCCAATGGTGCCTAATCAGGTTGCCGCTCGTAGCGAATTGGGGCTGCCTGTCAAAGGTGAAATGATTGCCCTCATGCCTGGAAGTCGCGTGGGAGAAATTGAAAAGCTCGCAGGAATATTTATTCAAACAGCGCAATTATGTAAAAAACAGCGTAGGGGTTTACACTTTTCAGTGGCATTGGCGACCCCTGAAACACGAAAATTATTTGATGAAATAAAACAAGTAGTTGCTCCTGATTTAGCCATAACAATCATTGATGGAAACTCCCGGCGTTTAATGGAGGCCGCTGATGTTGTTTTAGCTGCATCAGGCACAGTGACGTTGGAAGCACTGCTTTTAAAACGGCCTATTGTTGTTGCATATAAGTTGGCACCGCTGACATATTGGCTTGCCAGACGACTGCTTAGGGTTCCTTATTATTCGCTGCCTAATTTATTGACAGGAAGTCCCGTTGTTGAGGAATACATACAAGAGCGAGCAACTCCAGAGCATTTATGTCGAGGCGTTTTGCGTTTTTTTGATCACCCTGAGATAGTGACAGACTTAAAAAACAGATTTACTGAAGTACATAACGCATTAAAAAAAGGCGCCAATGAACGGGCATCGGATGCTGCTATAGAGCTGTTGAACTCTACTTGAATATGGAAAAAAGGATAAACAGATGAGTGACATTAGCAGAAAAATATTAATGTACACTATTTTTCTGGTGGTAGGCTGTGGTTTTTCAGGTGGTACTATCTATGCGGCTGATAACCTGATGAGCGCATTGAAAAATGGTCAGGTTGCAGGTGATATCCGTTATCGTCTTGAGACACTTCAGTTTACAGGCAAAGAAAACGCTGTTGCTTCAACGGCTCGTACCCGTTTGAGTTATATTACGGATGACTATAAAAATATCCATGCTGCGATAGAGTTTGAGGGTACTTTTTCTGCTTTCACGAAAGAGTATAACTCAGGAGTTAATGACAAGGTCCGCTATGCAGAGATATTAGACCCAGTCGCTACGCATGCTAACCAGCGTTATATTGCCTATCATGGGTTGCCAAAAACATCTATTTATTATGGAAGGCAACGTATTGTTTTTGATAATGGTCGTTTTGTGGGTAGTGATAGTTGGCGTCAAAATGAACAAAGCTTTGATGGTTTGACTATTAGCAGTACCTTGCTGCCTGAAGTTGAATTTACTTATGCCTATATTTATCAACAAATCGGGGTTTCACTTGATGTTGAGCGAATGAAATCTAATCTATTAAATATCTCTTATCACGGTTTAAAAAATCATATTATTACTGGCTATAGTTATTTTTTGAATTTAGAAGAGCAGCCGATAAACTCTCAACGTACATCAGGGGCACGTATGACCGGTGAGTACTCTCTTCGCCGAGGAAGTTCACTGTTATATTCTATTGAATATGCAAAGCAACGCTCTTATAAAAATAGCCCTGCATTTATCGAATCAGATTATGTAAATGCAGGCTTAGGTGTGGCGATTGGAGAGATCAAGGTTCAGCTTGGTTTTGAGCAATTAAGCGGTGATGATGAGTGGGGTTTTTCAACGCCACTGGCAAGCAAACATTCATTTAATGGTCGAACATCTCAATTTTTAGCAACCCCTTTAGCAGGATTGCGTGATGTTTCTATCTCTTTGGCTGGACGGTTGATAGGGCTAAACCTTGTTGCAACGTTTCATGATTTTTCTACATACGTTGATAATCGTTATATAGGAAATGAGTGGAATGTAATGGCAACTCGCCCAATAAATAGATATTCCGGTTTAATGGTTGGATATGCAAATTATTCTGATGCAGATAGTACGGATGATACTGGTAGCAAAGCAAGTCGTTTCTGGTTTCAATATCAAGTCGGGTTTTAGGTGTTTTTCGTCAGTGTGCTAAGCTTTTTTTCAAGCGTTTTGTTAACGGCTCTTGAGGCAGCAATAAAGCCAAACGTAGCGGTGACAAAGCTGACTGAACCATAACCAAACCGGCAATCGAGTGATATTCCTTTGATGCCAGGTTTTTGGTGGCTGACAGAGCCGTCATCTCTTGGGTAGACGCGTTGCTGCGTACAAAATATGCATTCAATACCAAATTTACGCTTTTTATCCCGGCTAAAGCCATATTTGCTACGCAATTCAGAACGTACTTTGGATGCCAATGAGTCATGGTAGGTACGACTTAGATCATCAACCGATATTTGAGTCGGGTCACTTGCGCCACCTGCACCACCTGTTGTCACCAAAGGGATTTTATTTCGTTTGCAGTGGTTGATCATTGCAGCCTTGAATTTGACGCTGTCAATGGCATCAATCACATAATCATACTGTCGTTCTTTGGATAAAAAATCATCAAGTGTTCGAAATGTCAGGAAATCATCAATAGGGTGGCATTGGCAATCTGGATTGATATCTGAAATACGTTCAACGAGTACCTCATGTTTTTTTCGGTTACTGTTTTTTGTCAGTGCTTGAAGTTGTCGATTGGTGTTTGATGGGCGAACAACATCGAAATCAATTAGTGTGATCTGCCCCGTCCCTGTTCGAGCCAGCGCTTCTACTGCCCATGATCCGACACCGCCCAGACCGATGACACAGATATGCATCTCTTTAAGCAGTTCTTCGGCAGAGGCTCCATACAGGCGAAAAAGATTACCAAAGCGTTGGTTGTATTCATCTACAGCAGGTTGCATTTATATTCAAATTCCAGGTAGTTTAAAGGCCGCAGATTTTAGCACAAAACTTTTATATCAATTTGATCCACAAAACAGTAGAGATATAGCGTATAATCCATCGTTTTTATAAATGCTCTATCTGTTCAGTCAAGTCTGTTTGGGATGGGGTGATTCAATATCTCGTCTACTCCAGAGGCTCCCATGTCATCAAATGCTGTTCCTGTTTCTTTCGATCAATTAGCACTTTCTACTGCCATTATAAAAGTGCTTAAAGATGTTGGTTATGAAACACCTTCACCTATTCAAGCTGAAAGTATTCCCCCTTTATTGGAAGGGCGTGACATGGTAGGGCAGGCACAGACTGGTACAGGAAAAACGGCCGCATTTGCACTGCCAATATTGAATAACATTGACCTCTCTTTAAAAAAGCCACAAGTTTTAGTATTAGCCCCCACACGAGAGTTAGCTATTCAGGTGGCTGAAGCATTTCAAACCTATGCTCGACATATGAAAGGTTTTCATGTCATGCCGATCTATGGTGGGCAAAGTATGAGCGTGCAATTGCGTCAGCTGCAACGAGGCGTACACGTTGTGGTCGGTACACCCGGTCGTGTGATGGATCATTTGCGTCGTAGCACACTAAAATTAGAGAGTTTGAAGGCGCTTGTGCTGGATGAAGCGGATGAAATGTTAAAAATGGGTTTTATTGATGATGTTGAGTGGATTCTCGAACAAACCCCCGAAACACGTCAAGTAGCACTATTTTCTGCCACTATGCCACCCGTTATACGAAAAATAGCGCAGCGCCATCTCAATAATCCTGTTGAAATTAAAATTAAAGCTAGATCTGCGACTGTGGATACGATCACTCAGCACTATTGGCAAGTTACAGGTTTTCATAAGCTGGATGCGTTAACCCGAATTCTTGAAGTTGAAGAGTTTGATGCCATGATTATTTTTGTGCGCACAAAAAATGCAACACTTGAACTGGCAGAAAAGCTGGAAGCTCGTGGTTATTCCAGTGCAGCGCTCAATGGTGATATGAACCAGGTTTTACGTGAAAAAACAGTTAATCGTTTGAAAAAAGGGGCTCTGGATATTCTGGTGGCAACAGATGTTGTCGCCCGTGGACTGGATGTTGAGCGTATCAGTCATGTTGTAAATTACGATATTCCATATGATACTGAAGCTTATGTACATCGCATTGGTCGCACAGGTCGTGCAGGTCGCAAAGGCACCGCAATTTTGTTTGTTTCTCCACGTGAAAAGCGTATGTTGCGCTCAATTGAACGTGCGACACGCCAAACAATTACACCGATGAAGATGCCCACTCGTGAAGATTTAGTTAATCGCAGAATCACTCAGTTTAAAGAAAAAATCAGTGAGGTAATTGAGGCAGAAGAGCTTGGCTTTTTTGAAGAGCTGATAGAGCAGTATCAGAATGAGCATGATATCAGCTCTAATGAAGTGGCTGCTGCATTAGCTTATATGGTTCAAAAGGATCGACCATTAAATGTTAAGCCATCGGAAATGCCAAGAGAGAGACTGTCTGGAGAGCGAAGTGGAAATAATCGGGACTTTGGGCGTGACAAGCCACCTCGTCGGAGTAAGCGTTCAGGCCCTGCTGAAGGAATGCAGAGTTATCGCATCGAAGTCGGTCGTGACCATGGTGTGCAGGTGAAAAATATTGTCGGTGCAATCGCCAATGAAGCGGGTATTGATAGCAGAGATATTGGTCACATCAAGTTGCACAACAGCTATAGTATTGTTGATTTGCCTTCAGGAATCCCTAACAATACTTTTCAACATCTGAAAAATGTTCATGTGTGTGGTCGTAAGCTGAATATTAGCGAGGTCGTCGGTGGAGGTGGGCGGAGTGACAGAGGTGATCGGGGCTTTAAAAAAAGATCTAAAAAGACTTTGAAATTCTCACGCGATTAATAAACCAGGGCTAAAAGCTCTAACTCCAAAATTAGAGAAGCCCCTGGGTTTGTAACTTCAGGGGCTTTTTATTGAACGATTAATGAATAAATCCAAAGACTGAATTAACATTGTTCGTAATTTTATTCTCAATTTCACTTCTCTCTTCTTGGCGAATTTCAGCCAGTGTATTAAAACAGTCTTTCAAATATTCAGGACTGTTCCGTTCACCATAATGGCTACTGACCACCATATCCGGCGCATCAGTTTCCAAAACAATTGAATCCAAAGGTAATTTTTCGGCAAGAGTTCGTAAACGTGTGGCACGTTGATAAGTTAATGCGCCCCCAAAGCCCAATTTAAAATCGAGGTCGATATATTGTCTAGCTTGTTGAAAACTGCCATTAAATGCGTGCACTATTCCACCAGTAACACGAATACGGCGCAATATTGAAATTACATCATCATGGGCTTTTCGTACATGGAGTAATACAGGAAGGTGTTTGTGACGAGCGATGTTTAGTTGAGCTTCAAATAATGATTTTTGCTGAGTTTTATCGAGTTCTTTTAAATAATAATCAAGACCGATTTCACCTACAGCAATGGGCTTTTCCTGGTCAATCAATTGCTCCAGTTTATGAGTGTCTGAGAGTTGGTGGTGCTGCAAAAAAGCAGGATGTAAACCTAAAGCAGGGTAAAGAGAAGGTTCACCATGGCAGATCTTCAAAAGATTCTTCCACCCTTTCGCATCAATACCTGGTACGACTATTTTTTTTATATCTAATTGCTGACACCGTTTGAGAATTGTCTGTCGGTCTGAGTCAAATATGGGTAAATCAAGATGGCAGTGGGTATCAATCAACATTTCGAATTAATGATGTATTCGATTTTCTTCAAAAAAATTTAGCAGTGCCTGTCTCTGTTTAAGTTGTCTAAATGTCGCAATATGTGGCCCTGATGTTCTTATGAATTGTTTGGGCTCTTTTGCTGCTTGAAATAGCTCTTCACCATATAAATAAGGGATAACCTGGTCATCTGGACTGTGAAAGAGTAATACAGGAGTCGGAGAGATTTGAGCAATATAGTCAATGGGGTCATAGCGACGCACCACACTCCATGAGGCTGGGTATTGAAGTGCCCAGGTTAACCAGTTCTGGCTTGCTACATGCTGCACAATATCGCTATAACTTGTAAATGCAGCATCACTAATGACACCACTCAAGTTTGTTTTTGCTTGATTGTTCGTTGCTGCAAAATATAGCCCCAAGCTCCCCCCCAAACTTTGTCCGAGAAGGTAAACAGGCGTGTCAGTAATATTTTCTTTACTCAATAACCACTCAAAACCAGCTTCGATATCATAAATAACACCAGGTAACCTGGCTTCTCCTTCAGATTTTCCGTATCCACGATAATCAATTAAAAAGAGTTGATAACCTTCTTCAGGGAGCCAATCAACACTATGAATATGTGTGCTGATATTTTCTGCATTTCCGTGTAAAAAATAGACAGTGCCACGAACGGGTTTGCGAGCAGGTAGAAACCATCCATGAATCTTTGTTCCATCACTTGAAGTTAAATAAACATCCTGATATTCAAGTCCGAGCTGGTCAGGGGTTTGAATATGCTCTTTCTGAGGGTAGAAAAACAGGCTGGAGCACCCCGAAAGAGTGCATAAAATAACGATTAAAAATCCAAAAGTAATAATCTTGTTGATCATATTGTATTTTGGTTAATAGTAATAATGGTAAGCGATTCTGGCTTCTGAAAACTGTGTGTCATGTTGAAGTTCACGTCTCAATAAGATCTCTAAAGCATGGTTTTGAGCCAAAACAAAGTTCTGTTTGTAATTTAATCGTAACCGATATTGATCCGCACGGAAACGTGTTCCTTCTAAAGAGAGATGAGCTGTACTGAACCCCCAGTGATAAAGTGTGCCTAACATTCCGCCAATCGCAGGTTTGATGCGTGGTTTAAACCCTCTGTTTCCTTCAAGGCGAAACAGGCCCAGCGCATAAGTCTGGCCATTTTTCATAAGGGGGTAGGTCACACCTGCACCCCCGGTCACATGAGTTGCAAGTCTGTTTTTTCCATCGACCCATTGTCTCTCAAGTCCGGTTTTAATTCGCCATGAGAGTGGTTTGAAAAATCTTGTACGAGGTGTGAGTGAGAAAATATCAATCAGATCGAAGCGCTGTAGTTGAGTTGAACCACTCTCATTCATTCTGATTTTTATATTTCCCATATTGATTTGTGCGCCACGCAAAAAACCATTCTCATTCTCTTCCAGGCTATGAAAAGAGATTCTGAGTGAAAGATCGCTATAGCGTTTGTTTTGTTTTTCACCCACAGCGATCGATAATCGCTTTGAACCGTGCCCATTTTCAGGGGAGTACAATGGCATCGGTACAGGTGTACTCTCTGTAATAGGGTATTGATTTAATAAAGTCAGTAGCTGGTGAGCACGTTCTGCACGCTGTGGATCTCGAGCTTCGTTTGTCTGCTGATAGCTCAGGTATTTATACGCAGCCTCTACGATGGGCTGTTGTTGGTTTAAAGTAAGACCGGAAAAAGGGGCTTTTTGAGATGAAGCCGGATTATCTGCGAGTTGCTCAATGAACGATCTGTTATTTTCAGGTACTGTTTCAATCATGTGCTGTAAAGTGGTTACTTGAGATGGGCGGTATGTAATCTCTTCAATTAACCCCGCACGCTCAATCGCCCTCACGGTATCAACCGGGATGGCCGTCATGACAAACTCAGAGGTGAGATTAAGTTGTGGTCGTGCGACTTCAAGTAATTCCAGCAGGCGATAGGAGCAATTTTCATCAAAGAAATAGTAATCAAACTTTATCTCCTTTAATTCCCATAAGTGCAGTACTAACTTTTCTACCTCTTCAGGTGTTAAATTGAGTTGGTACTCCCAAATATCACGTTTTTCAATACGATTGTATTCCTGAATTTTTTTGAAGTAGGGCATCACAATAAAAAAGCCTGGGTACCCCCCGGTTAACCCCTTAAATGCATAAAAAAATGAGTTGTCATCATCTCTGACCTCTGCGCCAAAGTTAACTGCATAGGAGAGCCAGTCTGAATTCATTTCGCTTGTTGCAGGGTCTAATCGCAAAAGTGTGTGCCCATACATAGAGGAGGGACTATTCAAGTGATAGGCAGGAAAAAGCAAAGTGACTCGGTCAGCTTTGACTAAATTACGCCACTCTTCATAATCCTTGCATGCAGCATAAGGCAATATATTGAGATTAAATGATAACTCTTTTTGGAGCCATGCCAGTCGCGCAATGAAACGGCATTGTGCATGTTTATTATCTGGTTGAGCTGTTTTAAAAAACGATTCAAGTGTGCTAAAAAGCTCTGATTTCGGGTCACTTTTACCATTTTTGGAGAGAAAAAAATTCTTGTCATCAACATGGCTTAAATAGCCAGATGGTGAGGCGCTATCCGGATAATAGTGAACAAGTTTGAGCCACTCTTTCTGAGTCCACAGTTGCTTTTGCTGAGCTTGTTTCTTTAAGTCAGGCAGAAAACTGTTTTCAGCTGCATTTGAAGAGATCGATACGTTTAAAAGTAAAGAAAACAAAATAAAACGGATGAGCCATTTAACGTTGATATTCAAAATTAGTGTCACGAATTCAGCAGTAATAAATGATGTGTTTGAGAATTAAAAAAGCCCTGTATCAATATGATGCAGGGCCTTTTTTGCTTTTAAACTTAAAGTGCAATGTCAAGATCAAGCAGCATATTTAGCTAAACGTGCATCTGATTTCATTACCTCGTTAAGTGCTGCGATCACTTCTTTCGCTGTTACATCTGCATGAGGGAAAAGTATTTTGAAATTTTCATGAGTAACTTTAGAGAATGTAGAGCGGTCTGCCGCTTCAATACCCATCATAACTGCAACAGCATTCAAAGCTTCACCGTGGCCACGAGCAACATCAGATGAAAACTCATCCATAATGGAAGAGATCATAGACTCGCCACCATAACTCAGTGTGCCATCAACAGAACAACCGTTGGTTCCAGAGGTCATGCCAAAAGTGGCATTGCCAGAAGTACCATTTGTAGTTAAAGCTAAAAAGTGTGGTCCCATACCTGACTGGCCATCAAAAATCATGTTGCCCCACCCACAGTCTGAGCCGCCGGGAGCAACCGCCATTGCCATAGAAGATGCGCTTAATAATACGATTCCGCCAATTAATTTTTTCATCTGTTTTTATTCCTTTTTTACTCTGTTTAAGTTAAAGCAGTTTTTGGAAAAGCGAGTCTAACCGCATACAGCCCGCATAATATCGATAATCAAGCTACCGAAAATACTCTAGTAAAAATACGATGGCTTTGTAATCATTCAACCATAATTCACGTATCAGATGCATTTATCGGTTGCTTGTGAAGAATAATCACCCATTTAGCTAATAGGGTCAACAAAAATATATTGAAATACCAAACAGTTAATTTGCTTTAATTGAACTGTCGGGCTATTCACTTTTGCTATGGTATAGTTCTGGTTTTTAAGTCAGCATATATAGGGCGCATAATTATGGACCAGTCACTCGTTTTTGATTTGGAATTGATTCGTCGTTACGATAAGTCGGGGCCACGTTATACTTCATATCCAACAGCGGTTGAATTTCATAAAGGGTTTGGTGAATCCGAATATCTGGCTTGTGTTGAAAAAACAAATAATGAAGCAAGGCTTCGCCCATTATCGCTCTATTTCCATATTCCATTTTGCGACACAATCTGTTTCTTTTGTGGCTGCAACAAAATAGCGACCAAAGATCGTTCCAAGGCGGCTCCTTACCTGGAATACCTGCATAAAGAGATTGCAATGCAAGGCGCTCTGTTTGACCATTCTCGCCCTGTGACCCAATTACACTGGGGCGGTGGAACACCCACCTTTATCAGTCACGATGAGATGCGTGATTTAATGCGAGTGACGGGCGAACACTTCAAGCTTTGTGATGATGATAGCGGCGAATACTCGATTGAAATCGACCCGCGAGAAGTCAAGCACGATACAATGGCATTGCTGCGAGATATCGGTTTTAACCGAATGAGCCTGGGGGTTCAGGACTTTGTGCCTCAAGTTCAAAAAGCGGTGAATAGAATTCAGCCAACCAGCCAAACATTAAGCACGTTAAAAGAAGCACGTCGACTGGGCTATAAATCAATCAGTTTTGATTTAATATATGGTCTTCCTTTTCAATCCGTTAAAAGTTTTTCCTCAACCATTGATCAAGCGATTGATTTGGAGCCTGACAGAATGTCGGTCTTTAATTATGCTCATATGCCGGAGCTGTTCAAACCTCAACGTCGAATTAATGAAGCGGACTTACCATCAGCAGCTGAAAAACTTGATATTTTACAGATGGTGAATGAGCGCCTGGCTGCGGCAGGGTATGTATATATTGGTATGGATCATTTTGCAAAACCGGATGATGAGTTAGCCATTGCGCAGCGAAAAGGAACTCTTTACAGAAATTTCCAAGGTTATTCCACACATGCTGATTGCGACCTTATCGGCTTGGGTGTCACTTCGATTGGCATGGTAGGGAACACTTACAGCCAAAATGAAAAAGAGACTGAAAGCTATTATCAGCGCATTAATAATGGGCAATTACCTGTTTTTCGTGGCTTGGAACTATCAAATGATGATCAATTGCGACGAGATGTTATTACGCAGTTAATCTGCCTGTTCTGTTTAGATATAAAAGAGATCGAAAAGCAGTATGGAATTCATTTTAAAGAGTATTTTTCAATAGAGCAGAGTGACTTGGCACAATTGAAAAAAGATGGCTTGATTCAGTATGACGATCAAAAAATTATGGTACTTCCGGCAGGGCGCTTTTTGATTCGAAATATCTGCATGACGTTTGATAAATATATGCGTAATAAAAAAGATGCTCGTTTTTCCAAAGTGATTTAAGCAAGGTGCTGGAGCATAAAAAGAGATTGCAAGTGGCCTTGTTCTGGTTTAGTCTTGCGCCCTTGCTGGAGAAGTGTCCGAGTGGCTGAAGGAGCACGCCTGGAAAGTGTGTGTACGTTAATCCGTACCGAGGGTTCGAATCCCTCCTTCTCCGCCATTAAGTCACGCTTTCGCGTATAGGACGACTTGATGGCAATCTTGTCGCTTGGCTGCATAGAGCGAACGACATCCAGATATTTGTCTTGGTAGCCATTCTGCCAGACGCCATCTTCCAGGAAGCGCCCGGTTTGATCTTCGCTGCCCTTACCATAGGAAGAGCCAACGAACCAGTAAGATTTGGGCGTGGACGAACTTCCAGCCCGCCTCAATATTTCATCAAATACACGGCATCAAGAATGGAGGCTATGCTTTTCAAACACTGGGCGCAGCCTGATCTTCAATTCAGCCTGCGTGCTGCTTTTTTTATGCCAGTCGGTAAACTTTTTCGATTCAGCAACAACCTGATTGATCTCTGAATCAACAATCCTGGCTTTATCGCTGTCGAGGACGATATCCTTTTTCGCAGCCTGGTCTATTAGGAACTGTTCCAGGCTCATCTGTTTTGATTCATTAATCATAATTGTTCACTTTTTTACGATAACCATCACGGTTGATTCAGTTAATCAATAAGGTTATTTACTCCAGGAATTCGAGAGTGTTTCAGCCTGCTTGAGCACAAGCTCAACGGCTTCTGCCGCCTTGTCGGGCGGGTATTTGTAGCGCTGCAACGTGCGCCGCACCAGAATCTTCAGCCTGGCTCGCACGCTATCGCGTACTTGCCAGTCAACGGTGGTGGATTTGCGCAGTTTGTCGGTAATCTCGATGGCGATCTTTTTCAGTGTCTCATCACCAAGCTCACGAACCGCACTTTCGTTGGTGGCCAGTGCATCATAGAAGGCAATTTCGTCCGGGTTGAGCCCCAGCTCGGCTTCACGCGCCAGTTCCGCCTGAAACTCCTTGGCCATCTGAATCAGCTCTTCGATGACCTGTGCCGTCTCAATGGCCCGGTTGTTATATTTGCGCAAGGTCTCCTGCAGCCGCTCAGCATACTTCTTCTCTTGCACAACGTTATTGCGGGTCTTTGCCTTGATGCCGTCCTTGAGCAGTTTCTCCAGCAACTCGACCGCCAGATTCTGGTAGGGCATCTGCCGGACATCTTCCAGAAACTCATCGGAGAGCAGGCCAATATTGGGCTTATCCAATCCGCACAGGCTGAACACATCCGCCACGCCTTCAGCGATCACTGCGTTGTCCAGTATCTGCTTGAGCGCAGAATTCCTCTCTTCCTGGGTACGCTTTTTATCAACCCTGGTGAACTTGAACATGGCCGCCTTCACCGCCGAGTAGAAGGCGATCTCCTTACGCAGCTCCTTGGCCTCATCCAGCGTGCTGCATAGCGACCAGGCCTTGGTCATGGCCAGCACCAGGTCGAGAAAACGCTTCTTGCCATCATCAAGACTCGACACATAGTTGCCGGCGAGAACCAGCAACTTGTGTGCGTCGGTCTCGAAAGTGGAAATATCCAGGCCATCGGATTGCGGCGTTTTGGCAAACAGGCCGCGAATGGCATCGCGTTTTTCAAGCAAAATGGCGAAGGCCTCTTCGGCGCGCAGGGCTGGCTGGCCTTTGCCTTTTGAATCGGTATAGGTCTTGAGCGCCAGCTTCAGCTCATTGGCAATGCCGATGTAGTCCACCACCAGCCCGCCAGGCTTGTTCTTGAATACCCGATTCACCCGGGCAATGGCCTGCATCAGGTTATGCCCCTTCATGGGTTTATCGATGTACATGGTATGGCAGCAAGGCGCATCGAAGCCGGTCAGCCACATATCCCTGACGATCACCAGTTTTAATGGATCGTTTTCGGCCTTAAAGCGTTTCTCCAGCCGTTTCTTG
>WFXF01000061.1 GCA_015490755.1 Gammaproteobacteria bacterium | reverse complement strand
CGATGCTGTTGATTCTGACCTTAAAGATGGAGTGTGCAATAGCAACCCTTGGTCTAGTACCAAATTAAAAACAGACAAGGATGCAGCAGGTGAGCTAGCCACATGGAAAAGTAATGCGCAATGTACATTGCGTGCAGCCATTCAAGAAGCCAATGTCGATTTTGACAAAGACACCATCATCATCCCACCAGGAATATACACCCTGACATTAAAATCAACTCCAGGGGATTTAGCCGCAGATGGAGTTGAAGATATTCCAGAAGATAAATTACCTGCCCGCACACTGAGTGCAGCAGGTGGTGACCTGGATATCGTTTCCAACCTGGAAATCAAAAAAAGTGATGAGCCTGGAGACGTTATTCTTGATGGTGCAGGCAAGTTCCGAATTTTTGATATGCAATTTCGAAAGGAGACCGAAAAAGATCTAAGAACACCTGAAGTCACCCTGACAGACCTTAAATTCATCAACGGTGCTGCCATCACACATGGCGGTGCAATCCAGTGTTCATGCACATCTTTAACGCTCAATAATATCCATTTTGAAAACAATACAAGTAACATACATGGTGGTGCGCTTTCCAATTATTCTGGGAAAACAACACTCAACAACGTCACTTTTACTGATAATAGTGCGGGTGGATTTGGCGGTGCGCTTGCCAGCCCAAACTGGAGAGGAGTGCTGACTATAAAAAACTCGAGCTTCATCAGAAACACTAGCACAAAAAGTGGCGGAGCCGTTTATGTCGATGGAAATATCCTACTGATCGAAGACAGTCAGTTTGAGCGCAATAGTAGTGAGGAAGGTGGAGCACTCTTTATTTATCAGGCAGAGAGCACTCTCAGCAACCTTACTATAGAAAATAACTCCAGCAAAACCAATGGCGGCGGCATCTATCAAAAAGAGGGTGAGCTCGAGATCAACAAAAAAACAACGATTAGTGATAACAAAAGCAAATTAAGCGGCGCTGGACTCTATGTGAACCTAGGCATACTCACCATAAATAAAGATGCTGAAACAGTTTCTGAACCCGTTTTAATCGAAAACAATGAGAGCACAAGTTCAGGCGGCGCACTCTACTTGCATAGCAATAAAAGCCCAGCAGGTGTTTTTATTCATCCCGTAGTTAATATCAACCATACTGTACTCAATAATAATCGCGCATTAGGCTCAAGTGGCGGCGCTATTCACGCCTCTGCCAGAATCACGCTCAACAGTGTCAACATCACAAACAATAATAGTAAAATAAATGGCGCAGGTATTTTTTTAAGTAATGAAAGTATCCTTACCTGGCAAGAAGGTGAACTTAAAAATAATAAAAGCAGTAATAATGGCGGTGGACTTTATCTTGTAACTCGCAGCAGCGCTGACTTAACTGCTGTCACCATTGAAAACAATTGGGCTGATAACGGTGCCGGTATCTATTCTGCGAGCAACGGTCTGTTACGTATCACCGACAGCTACATAATCGAAAACAGGGGCAACAAGGTAGGTGAAGGTTTTGGGGCAGGTATTTTCCTTGAGAGTGCGATTGCAATGATCTCTGGCTCCACATTTGATGGCAACGGCACAAGCACCGATAACAGTGGAACAATTGCAAAAGGGGGAGCCATTATTTCAGCCAGCTCCAACCTCTACATTCAAGATAGCCTGTTTGAAAATAACAGGGCCGTCAGTGGTGGAGCGATTAATTCCCTCCAAACACAAAATAACTTTATAGGACATACAACACTAAATAAAGTCATACTTAGAAAAAACCGCAGTACTTTATATGGTGGTGCCATATACCATGAGATATTCAGCCAACTTACACTCATCAACTCAACCGTCACAGGCAATAACGCAGTCAAGCACGGCGGCGGCATCAGTGCTTTAGGGCCTATAGAGCTCACTTACTCAACCATCCATAACAACCACTCTGAAAATGGAGGCGGACTATACAGTCAGTCCAGTGCATTCATAGAAAACAGTACAATCAGTGGCAATACCGCAAATAAAAATGGGGGGGGCATTTATAACGCGGCCAGCACCCTGGCAAAAGTAACACTCAACAATGCCACACTTGCATTCAATGATGCCAGTACCACGGGGAGTAATATTTTTGTTGACGAAACAGCCGCCGGTGAAACAATCTATCACGGTGAAGTTACGATTGAGAACAGCATTATAAGTGATGCTGCCTCAGGTAATAACTGCACAGGTCGCAGTGAATCCTTAATAAGTCAAGGCTACAATATGAGTGATGATGCCAGCTGTTATTTCACACATGACAATGATCAAAGTGAAATATCACCATTGCTCGAAACCGCCCTTGGCTCTACAGAAAACAGCACGCTGTATCACGCATTGGCCAGCAACAGCCCTGCCATTGGTCAAGCCAACAGTGCAACCTGTGCCATTACCGATCAGCGTTATCACGAACGTTCTGGAAACAGATGCGATATTGGTGCTTATGAATCAGGCAGCAGCCGAATCAATTCAGGGATTATTCAGTTTGAAAAAAATATTTACCAGCGTAGCGAACAATCTGAAACGGCTGAAATAACGGTGACACGCACAGGCAGCAGCCAGGGCCCGGTTTCCATTGAGCTTTTTGATATGCGTAACGGTACGGCATCGGAAGCCACCACACTACCTGTCAACCCAACAGGTTCCAAAGACTACCTGCGTATCACCAACTCACTGGGCGAATCAACTGGTTCACAAACAATATTAAATCAGTTCATTCGTAAACTAGAATGGGATGATGGCAATGCTGACCCCATCCGTTTCAAGATCAAACTGGCCAATGATACTCAAAATGAAGGCACAGAAACAATCAACCTTGGCTTAAGGAATCCAACACATGGTGCCGTGCTGGGTGAAAACAGTGAAACAGTTCTTGAAATCCTGGATGATGATACCGACGCAGGTTTATTCGCTTTTGAAAAAAGCAGCTATACGGCGACTGAAGGCTCAGAACTCACCATCAAAGTCATACGTACCACAGGAACTCAAGGTGAGGTCAGCGTTGACTTTGAGACTGTTTTAGATGACGGCAAAGATTGTGAAGGAAATAGTCGCAGAGGAACACTTATTCCTGCAACTGAAGGTGAGGATTATGAGAGTGTCGCCGGAACGCTCACTTTTGCAGAAGGTGAAAAAGAAAAAACATTTACCATCAAAATACTTGCCGAATCTTTAAGTGAAAAAGATGAGACAGTAAAACTTGTCCTCAAAAATCCTACCAATGGATCCAGCCTTCATGGAACACAATGCACCTCTGTGATTTACATTGATGATGCACATCCAGGAGAGTTTCAGTTCTCAAAAACAGAAATCAGCATCAAGGAAGATAACAATGATAATGCACTGATTGTTGTAGAGCGTCTGTATAGCTTTAACGGCGAAGTCACCATTGACTACAAATTGACCGCTGGAACTGCAATTGCAGGAAAAGACTATAAAGATATATCAGGAACACTACTCTTTGCAGATGGTGAAGAATCGGCTTCATTCGTTATCCCTATTCTTGATGACTCCACCTTTGAAGATCAAGATGAAACTCTGACTATCAATTTGTCTAACCCCAAATCCCTGACCCTTGAAGATTTTCCGGTACTCTTTACCAATCAAACTACTTCTGCAACGGCCACGCTCACCATAGAAGATAATGATATAGAAGGTTACACACCCGGTATATTCAGCTTTACCGCTGTTTCATCCAGCACATTTACTCCCGAGACTCTTGCCGGAAATATTAATGAAAGATTTAGCAGCACATGGGATGAAGCAAAACAAGAGTGGGTATTAAATAAAGGGTTTGACAAAGACACCAGTGATATCAAATTAACAGTCACTCGAACTGAAGGCACCGACAGCGAAGTCACCATAGGTTATCGCGTCATCGGTGGCACTGCCACTGAAGGCCAACACTTCAAAAGCAACAAAAAAACCGTCACCTTTGCCAAGGGTGAAAGTGGCAGTAAAACCTTCAATTTTTCAGTGTACGACGACCCTTATTGGTCAGAGGATAAAACAGCTATACTGGGTTTATATATAAAGTCAGAAAGTGGCCCTGATGGCTTTACAGCAACAGATGAAAACCCTGAACCACCCCAAACAGCTGCGCTCGGTGAACCCATTACACTTACATTCATAAATAATGATCCAAAACCAGAGACCCCTGGTGTGTTTGCATTTAATGTTGCTTCATATTCAGCATCAGAAACAAGTGGTGTTGTTGAAGTTAAAGTCTTACGCAGCGGCGGTACTGAAGGGACTGTTCGAGTTGACCTGAGCACTGTATCTCTTGTGGATATCGAAAGTAATGCAGCAACCCCACATGTTGACTTTACTCCACGTGAAAATATTCCTATTGCATTCAAAACCGGACAGGCTTCCAAAACCATTAACATTACTATACTGGAAGATGAAGATGAAAATGAACCAGAAGAAATTTTCCAACTGGCGCTTAAAAATCCACAAGGAGGTGCTACACTGGCACTGCGTCGCACAGTTGCTACTGTAAAAATTAAGGAAGCAACTCAGGAAGAGAGTGATGGCAATCAGAAAAAACAGCCTGGTGGCCCTGATGCATACAGTGGCACCGGCGCTTTGAACCCTTGGGTATTGCTCTATTTATTTACATTATTCAGCTTACGTTTCATAGCCAGAAGCAAGAGCAATAAAGATATCAAATAATTACAGGAAAATCTCTTGCATCTGATTATTACAGAGCAGGGACTTTAGACCTTTCATCCAAATCAGAACTAAGGAACGAGCACGAAATAACTTCCGCGACTATGGCGTAGAAGTTATTTCGTGAACGTTCCTAAAGCCCTAACTCCAATTAATCATTACGCCGCTTATTATGGCGTTATTATATTTCTGTACTACTTGCATATGATCCGAATACTCCGCTTGATACCGAGGCGTAATATTTCCGATGTTTTTAGGCCTGTTAACCGTACTTTTTTGGTTTAACTACTTGAGCTAAACATTCAACCACATTAGAATATTGTGAATATTTCACGGAAACCTACAAGGAGTTATGCTAGCAAACCAGGTGCTATATTTAATTATGACGTTAAATTTGAAAGATAAAAAAAATATTACACAACCTGATTCTTCAGGTTATCAAGTTCGAGTAGTCAGAAACGGTAAAGAATACAGTAGATACTTCTCCCATAATCTATGGGGCAGTAAAAATAAGGCACTCGAAGCTGCTCAAAGCTGGCGTGATCAAACGATTGCAAATCTGGACTCAGCCCAGGGTGGCGTAATAGGAAAGCCAGCACTGTCCAACAATACGACTACAGGGATTCGGGGTATCACCAAAAGAATCCATCACGACAAACGTCGTGATACAAAAAGCCTGGTTTACCAGGTTCACTGGATTGATAATGGAAAAATAAAAAATAAAAAGTTCCAGGTGGGGCGTATTGAAACCGTCACCGCCGACCAGGATCTACACACATTCCGTACAGCCATGCACTTTAGAAAAGAGTACGAGCTGTGTCGGAGCTATAATAAAAAGTTTGATGCGACACGTTATGCAAACTGGAAGAATGAACGCATTTATGATGCCCACCTAAAAACTGGCTAGGAGGCTGTCCGAGAATGGAAGTCGTAGCGAGGGAAAGCCATTTTGAGGCAGATTTGGTGTAAATTTGAGGCGAATAGTTGTTCTATTTAACGAAAATTTACACCAAATATGGCCGAAATGGATTTTCCGCAGTAGACTTTTCAT